>DATEDZ010000374.1:0-2353 GCA_035281385.1 Polyangiaceae bacterium | reverse complement strand
CGCCTTGACCCCCAATGCACGTGACGGGCATAGTCCGGCTCGGAATGCGCACGAAATGGCTCCTCATCGCGCTTCCCTTGGGCATCCTCGCGCTGCTGTTTCAGTCGGCTTTTTGGGTGCCTACTTATACAAGTCAGGCCGAGGGCAATCCCGGCCGGCTGGTCACCTACGTTCGCGCCACCCTGGGGGACGCCAAGTACCTCAACCCCGTCGTCTCGTCGGACCGGTTCGCAGCTGAGGTCTTCGAGCGCAATATCTTCGAAGGTTTGCTCGATGAGGATGCGAACCGCCGAGTCATGCCGGGGCTCGCTCAGCGTTACGAAACGACCGAAGAGGCCTTCCTGGCCGTGCTGCCCGATCGCAAGTTGGCGGACGGCACACCGGCCAGCGCGCGGGCACTCTTGACCGCGGTCGAGACGGCGTGGAAGGCGGCAAAACCGGGCCGCCCTCTTTCCAGTATCCAACGGGTCGAGCTGGTGCCGCCCGAGACCCGCAAAACGACCAAAACCGCGTTGGTCAGAAACGCCAAGGGCCGAGAAGATCCGGTCGACGTCGAAGTGACGATCGACGTGCCCGAACGCGTGAAGATGACGCTCGGCAAGGTGGAGCCGCGCTTGTTCGAGGAGCTGGAGCCAACGCTGGGGGCGAGCTACTTCCAGAACTACCCATTCGAGAGTCGCTTCCGGGTAAACAAGCCTGAGCAGCTCGGCATGGTTCGACGGCACTTCGAGGAGCTCCTGCCGATTGGCGAGCACAATCCAGTGCTGACCTTCCACCTGCGCCCCAACGTTCGCTGGCACGATGGCGTGCCGTTTAGCGCCGAGGACGTGAAGTTCACGTACCAAGCCGCTATCAATCCGAAAAACGCCTCGCGCTACGCGGCCTCGTTCGACAATATCAAAGGCGTCGATGTGGTCGACGAGCTGACTGCGCGCGTGACCTACAAGCGCCTCTACGCTCCCGGCATCATCGACTGGATGCTCCACCTCGTGCCCAAGCACTTGCTCGACGCTGCTGCGCTGGCGCGCGAAGCAGACCGACGGCGCCTCTCCGGTGCTGAGCGCGAGAAGCTCTCCGTGCGCACCTCCGAATTCAACCGGAAACCAGTCGGAACTGGTCCATTTCATTTCACGCAGTGGCTGCCAGATCAGTACATTCACCTGCGCCGCAACGACGCCTATTGGGGTGAAAAGGCTCAATACCGCGACCTGTACTTCCGCATCATCCCCGACTACTTGACCATGGAGCTCGAGCTCCAGGCTGGTGCGCTCGACATCTACGACGCGCTCCCGCACCAGGCCGAGCGCTACCGGCACGACGACAACTACCAGGTGCTGCCCTTCAACGAGGGCTACTACTCATACATCGCGTACAACATGCGTCGTCCGCCTTTCGACGACGTTCGGGTGCGCAAGGCGCTCGGCATGGCGCTGGATGTGGACAGCATCATCCGCTACGTGCTGTCCGGTGAGGGCAAGCGCTCCACCGGGCCATACTACTCGAACACGCCGTACTACGATCCCGACATCAAGCCCTTACCCTATGATCCAAAGGCCGCCACGGCGCTGCTGGAGGACGCGGGATTTCGGAAGAACGCCCGCGGCATGCTCGAGCGCGGCGGCAAACCCTTCGCCTTCACGCTCGTGACCAACAACGGCAACCCTCAGCGCAAAGCGATCATGCTCATCGCGCAGGAGGCGTGGCGCAAGCTGGGCATCGACTGCAAGGTACAGGTCTTCGAGTGGACCGTGTTCATCGAACAATTCGTGCACGTTCGCAACTTCGATGCCTTCGTACTCGCCTGGGGCAGCGGCGCCATCAACTTCGACAAGTTCACGTTCTGGCACTCGAGCCAGGTCGGTAACTACAAGAACAACGCCGCCGGCTACCAAGACCCGGAGGTGGATCGACTCCTGATTCAGATTCAGGAGACCTACGACGAAAAGGAGCTGATCCAGCTGACGCGGAAGCTGCACCGCATGATCGCCGACGCCCAACCGACCACGTTTCTGTACGAACCGCTGCGCCCGTTGGTAATCGACAAGAGGATCGCGTTCTTAGAGCACGCCGCGAGCGGCCAGCAGCTGATCCGCAGGCTGCAGAGCCCACCCTCCGGCGACACTTTTCGCTTCCTGCCTCTGTGGCGCAAGTTCTCGGGCGTGCCCACGTATTCGGAGCAATAACAATGTGGCGCTTCTTGGCTCGCACCCTCGCGCAACGCCTGCTGTTGCTGTTCTTCATTTCGATCATCTCGCACACCATCATCCATCTGGCACCGGGCGAGCCGAGCGAGGTGGATCCGATGAACCCGATGATGAAGGCGGAGGACATCGCGCGGATTCGAGCGGCCTTC
>DATEDZ010000373.1:0-2559 GCA_035281385.1 Polyangiaceae bacterium | reverse complement strand
TCCAGCTCCACCGCCAGCTCGACGTCGCGCATCGATGTGACGAGTTGCGGCGCGGCGTGCCGTTCGGACGCCGTAACGCGCAGCCCCAACCAGCACGCGCCATGTAGCAGTAACGCCAGCCCGACGAAGCGCGTGATCGACCGATCACCTTGGCGCTCCAGCAGGCTCGACCTCGTCACCACGGCCGAAAAGCTGCACTGACTTCGCGCGCGCGGCAAGTCACCCCCCGCCCACCGGGACCGGCACCCCCGGCGTCGGACTCGATACCCGGCAGGACCCTTCCTACTCAGCGCAGCTGTCTGCAGATTCGCACGGTCCGCTCGGCGGATAGCGGCTGCAACGCGCGAATCGGTGGACAGGGGGCGTCTGCGGTGACTCCTACCAAGATCTACAAGACGACGACCGCAAACGCGGGCAGCTGGGTGAACAGCAGCGCGCCGCACGCCTGCCTCCTCACCTGGGCGAGCCCTCCGAGCCGAAACCTTCGATGATCGGTCGACTTGTTTCTGTGCGGGATCTAGGGTTAGTGTCTCGGCAGGACGGCGCCGGGGCTACTATTTACACAATCGAGTGGGACGATGCGGACTTGGGACGATCTGAGATTTTTCCTCAGCGTGGCTAGTGAGCGCAGCTTGGCCAAAGCAGCCAAAAAGCTGAATGTCAACAAATCGACCGTATCCAGACGCATCGCAGCGTTGGAGGAGGAGATGGCGATTCGGTTGTTGGAGATGCGCGGCCGGGGCTACGCGCTCACCAGTGAAGGCGAACGGCTGCTCGAGCACGCGCGCACCGTCGAAGAGCGCATCGCGTCGATGGAGCGCGAGCTGGTAGGGCGCGATTCGCAGCTGGCCGGCGCGGTCACGCTGGCAACGACCGAGCCCCTGGCGCGCGAGGTGCTAGCGCCGTACCTCTTGAGCTTCGCCAAGGCGTACCCGCGCGTCTGCGTCAACGTGCTCACCGGCAATCAGGCGTTGCGCCTGGCGGAGGGCCACGCCTCGGTGGCGCTACGCCACGGCGACAAGCCGACCGATGGAGAGGTGGTGGCTAAGGGCGTGTGCGAGGTCTCGGGCGCCTTTTACGCCTCGCAGCAGTACCTGGTGCGCCAGGGCCGGCCGAAGCGGCGCCAAGATCTGGTATGCCACAAGATGGTCGGCGTGCATGCGAGTCTCGGACACTTGCCGGCGGCCAAGCTCGTCGACGCGCTGGTGCCGGCCGACTGCATCTCGATGCGCTGCTCCGACCTCGGCAGCCAGGTGGCCGCGGTGGAGGTGGGGCTCGGCGTCGCTCCTTTGCCCTGCTTCATTGCCGATCGCCGTCCGTCTTTGGTGCGGTTGTTCGAGCCCGAAGAGCAGCTGCGCGGCACCCTGTGGTTGATCCCTACTCGTCGATAGCCCGCGAGTCACCTGGCTTCACTCGGGGCAGGGAAGAGGCGTCGTGAGATCGAAGATGCCGTTGATGTAGCAGGGAGAGGCGCCCGCGGGGTCTGGCTCGTCGGGCGTTATCTCCCAGACGTAGTCGCCGTACACCCCGCCGGTGGTGCGCGTGAACAGGGTGTCGCCATCGACATCGCACGCGTCGTCCCTCCCTTTGTCGAAGTAGACGCCAATACCCGTGTAGGGTTCGATGATCCCTGGCAGCGCGACGTCGAAGGAGCCGCTGTGGATCGTGGCCTCGGCGAGGGCGTAACTCGGTTCACCCGTGTTCGTCACGACCACGCGAACCCTACTGCCCTCGTCCGCCTCGAAACCCGTCCCGATCACTCGCAGATCCCAGGTCATCCTCGGCCCGTACTCGAAGTGCGAAAAGTCGAGGCAGCCGTCCGGTCGTCCACGTCCGGGGCTTCCACCCTCGCCCGCGCTTCCGTCCTCGCTCGCGGCCCCGCCTCCGGCGACAGCTGCGCCCTCGCCCGCGCTGCCAGCCTCGCCCGCCGCTGCGCCCCCGCCCCCAGCGGCGGCTGCGCTGCTCGGGCCGGTGACACTCGCGCCGCCGAGCCCCGCGGCGCTGTCCCCAGACCCCACCCCCCTGCCCGCAGCTTTGCCGCAGCCCGCAAGGAGCAAACAGCAGCCGATAGCGAGACACAGCACTCGACGCATCACCCCTAGAGTAGGGCCTTGCTGGCCGGCGATTGCGGGAATTGTCAGAATCGCAGAATTCGTGAAAGGCCTACAATCCATCTTCGTCGGCTATGGCTCCGCGGGGCCTTTGGCGTTCCTGCTTCGCTCGGACGCCACGCCTCAGGCGACCAATACGCGACAGATCAAGACCAACCACAGCGCTAGCAGCGCTGCTAGCGCGTGAGCAGCTCCGGGTAGGGCGAGGTCGCCGCGGGTGCTTCGATGTAGCCAGCTCCGCGGGTGCGACCACGGCCGAAAAGCTGCACTTACTTCGCGCGCGCGGCAAGTCACCCCCCCGCCCACCTCGAGAGACGCGCGGTTACCGAGCCAGTGACAAGTGTTGCGAAGCGGGCTACGCTCGAAAGCGTGACTGAGCCCGACTGTGCCCCTGTTCCGTCGCTTGACCCTGCGCGTGTCGAGGCGGCCGAAGCGCTCGAGCCATTCA
>DATEDZ010000372.1:0-25883 GCA_035281385.1 Polyangiaceae bacterium | reverse complement strand
ATGTGGGCCGAGGACTCTTGTAACAACCTCTGCTTCAATGTGAACTAAGCTCCCAGGTCATGAGGGTCCCCTACTTCTCGAGTTTGGTCGTCGCGCTCGGCCTTTTGGTGTTGGTCCGCGCGGTTGGTCGTGCCGACGAAGCCGCGGACAAGAGGGCCCAGATCGCGCGCAAGACGGAAGAGGCCAGGAAACGCGCGGAAGAAAGGAAAGCTGCAGCCGACAAGGCTGCTGCTGACGCGAAGGCTGCGGCCGACAAGGCCGCTGCCGACGCCAAGGCGGCGGCGGGAGGCGCCACTGGTACGGGCGGGGCCGCCAGCACGGCGGCGGGCGGCGCTGGCGGTAAGGCGAGCGGTGGTGCGAACAGCAAGGGTGCGGGCGGCACCACGTCGACGACGACCAAGGTCGAGGAAAAGGATACCCCGCTGCCGGCCGGCAACATCGAAACGTTGCGCAAGGATCGAACGGACCGCCGCAAAGCCACCGTCGAGCGTCTCCGCCGGCGCTGGGGCAGCGTCCTCGTCAACGCGACGGGAGCGGCGGATCTCAAGCTGCATGCGCGTCGCGTGGCGTTCCTGCAGCGTATTCGCGCAGTGGCTGAGGCCAAGAAGGACAAGAAGACCGTCGAGGCGGTCGATGAGCTCTTGACCGCGGAAGACGACCGGCATTCAAAAGCCATGAACGGGCTACGTGAGGGCGCGCTAGGGATCACCAAATGATTTCGAGCAAGATCAACGTCGTCGTCGCGCTCACGCTGGGCGTGCTGCTCATCGGGGGTTGCGGCGTTCTGAAGAAGAAGCAACCGGAGCCCGCGGCTTCGGCCAGCCAGGCCGCGGTTCCCACTCCGCCGCCGGTTACGCCACCACCGGCGCCCGCCCCGGCTCCCGAGGTCACCGTCGCGGATGAAGCGATCGCCTCGCCCGAAGACTTCGAGGACGAAGCGTTCGAGAAGGTCTCGGACAAGACCTACAAGTCCGAGCTGGATGCTCTGAAAAAAGAGATCGAAGCCAAGTAAGGCGTTTCGGCGTCATCTTCGTGAGCGTGTCGATCCGACGCTAGGTCTGATGCGGCATGGAGTAGAACGCAGCCGCGCTTCCAGGCCAGTTGGCTGAAGTGCCGCGGGTTGCGGTGATTTCACGGAAACGTCTCTGATTCGTCACCCAACTTGGGCTTTGTGACGCGCGAAGGAAGAACCGATGAATCAACGCACCGTGCTCACCGCTCTACCGCTCGTTTTGCTGGCTGTTCCTGCCTTCGCGCAAGCTCCCGCAGCGCCGCCGCCGCCGGCCGCTGCGCCCGCCCCGGCTCCGGCTGCTGCCGGCCCGGCACCCGCGGCCGCGGCTTCAGCGCCACCCCCGGCGCCTGCTCCGGAACCTGCTCCGGTCGCTGCACCTGCTCCCGAGCCCGAGAAGGAAGAAGAGAAAGCCAACGCGCCGGACAGGATCACGGTCGCCAAGACGGGTTTCTTTCAGCCGAGCGCCTTGTTTCAGATCTGGGCCACCGGCTCACACCTCGACGCGCCTGGGCCCGAAGTGTGGACGAGCAGCTTTCGGATTCGGCGCGCCGAAATCAAGGCCAAGGGCGAGATCATCCCCAAGACTTTCGGCTACCAAGTCATGATCGACCCGGCGCGCCTGCTCGATTTCCAGAACAAGACCATCGAGGTCGAGGATCAGGATCCGGCCCCCACCACGCCCGGAACCGTGACCGTGGCGCAGCCGCCGAGCGGCGGAAATACGTCGCTTTTGCAGGACGTCGTGCTCACCTACTTCAGCGACTACGCGGACGTCTCGATGGGTCAATTCAAGATCCCGCTGAGTTACGAAGGCCATAACAGCGCCTCCAAGCTCATCTTCCCCGAGCGCGCTCTGGTTTCGCGCAGGTACGGCGACCGGCGTGACATCGGCCTCAAGATCGAGAAGAAGCTCGATATGTTCGGCTACGTGCTGGGGCTCTTCAATGGTGAAGGCCAGAACAAGCTCGACTCCAACGATCAGAAGGATCTCGCGCTGCGCCTCGAGCTCTACCCGATCAAGGGCATCACGGCGGCAGTGGTGGGCTACACGGCGGTCTCCGAGCGCGACTTGCCCGGCACGAAGGATCGCATCGAGGGCGACCTGAAGGTCGAGATGAGCGACATCCTGCTGCAGGCCGAGTACCTGCATGGCTGGGACGTCGATGGCGATGGTCGGCGCGTCCCGGGCCAGGGGTTCTACGTGCTGGCCGGCTACACCTTCTTCGAGAAGCTACAGCCGCTGCTGCGCATCGGCTCACTCGACCCCGACTCGGACAACGACGAACACGGCGCGGAAGCACTCGACCCGAGCGACGAGCAGACGACCTACGAGCTTGGCGTGAACTACTACTTCAAGCAGCACGACTGCAAAATGCAGCTCGCTGGCGGCTTCTTCGATCCTGAGCAACGCTCCGCTAGCACGCGCTTCGACCTAACCCTCGCCGCGCAGATCGCGTTCTGAGCACCGCAACGTAGCGTCGGGGCGCGGCTAGCAAGGCGGACCCAGCGATCCTTCCTAAGTTGATGTATTTATTAAATTTCTGGACGTCACCCCTGATGAGCGTCCAGGGCCATTCACACAATCGTCACAAACCTGTTGCGACCCCGCCGCGCCCCTCCGCACGGCATCAGATAGGACAGCCCCGATGTTTTTCGGACGACGCGAGCTCTTGGTTTTGGCCGCTGGTCTCTCGTTCGCTTGCAACAAGCCGGCGCCCGCCGGTGAGGGCAAGGACAAGGCGGGTTTGCCCGCTCCGGCACCGAGCCAGGCTGGCCCGATCACCCTGAACGGTGCGGGTGCGACGTTCCCGTATCCACTCTATTCGAAGTGGATCGCGGAGTACAACAAGCAGTTCCCCAACGTTCGCATCAACTACCAGTCGATCGGCTCGGGCGGGGGTATCCGACAGATCATCGCGGGCACCGTGGACTTCGGCGCCACCGACGCGCCGATGAAGGACGACGAAGCCAAGCAGGCGACGGGCAAGCTGCACCATATCCCCGCGACCATCGGCGCGGTGGTCGTCAGCTACAATGTTCCCGAGCTCACCGAGGCACTGAAGCTGACGCCGGAAACACTGACGGCTATCTACCTCGGCAGCATCAAGAAGTGGAACGATCCCAAGATCGCGGCCGACAACGCGGGCGCGAAGCTTCCGGCCAAGGAAATCTCGGTCGTGTACCGAACGGACGGCAGCGGCACCACCGCCGTCTTCACCGACTACCTGGCCGCCGTGAGCAAAGACTGGAAGGAGAAGGTGGGCGCCGGTAAGAGCGTCAAGTGGCCGGTCGGCCTTGGTGCCAAGGGCAACGAAGGCGTTACCGGGCAGGTCAAGACGACCCCGTACACGATTGGATACATCGAGCGCGCCTACGCCACGCAGAACAAGCTGCCGATGGCGGAGCTCAAGAACAAGGCCGGCAAGTTCATCCCGCCAACCACCGCGGCCATGTCGGCTGCGGCAGAGGGTGTCGAAATGCCGGCCGAGCTGCACGTCTCGCTCGTCGATTCGGCCGCCGAGGCCGCCTACCCGATCACCGGTTACACGTACCTGCTGGTCTATGCCGATGCCAAGGACGGTGCCAAGGGCGAGGCGATTGCCAAGTACCTGTGGTGGGCGCTGCACGACGGACAGAAGTTCGCCGAGTCGCTCGATTACGCGCCGCTGCCGGCCAAGGTCGTGACGTTGGTCGAAGCTCGCCTCAAGGAGCTGTCGGCCGGCGGCAAGAAGCTGCTATAGCCGAATGACCGTACACTCCGATGTTTCGCTGATCCGCCCGCGGTCGAAGCTCCGCCTGGCGTTCGGCCGCGAAGCGAACATCGGAGATCTGACGTTCCGACGCCTGACCGCGCTGTTCGCGGGCCTGGTGATCGTGGTGCTCGTTTGGATGGCGATTCAGATGGGCATCGCCGCCAAGCTGAGCCTGGCGGAGTTTGGGCTGGGCTTCATCACATCGAGCGTCTGGGATCCGGTCCGCGACCAGTACGGTGCGCTGCCGTTCGTCTACGGAACCGTGGTGTCCTCGATCTTGGCCCTGATCATCTCGGTGCCGATTTCGCTCGGTATCGCGATCTACTTGTCGGAGCTGGCGCACCCGAAGCTACGTACTCCGATGGGCTTCTTGGTCGAGCTATTGGCGGCCGTGCCGAGCGTGGTCTACGGGCTCTGGGGCATCTTCGCGCTCGCGCCCTGGCTGCGCGAGACCGTCGAGCCTCTGCTGTCCAAGACTTTGGGGTTTCTGCCGCTCTTTCAGGGTCCGCACCAGGGTTTTGGCATGCTCGCGGGCGGCATCATCCTGGCCATCATGATCACGCCGACCATCTCGTCGGTGTCGCGCGAGGTGCTGCGTGCCGTACCCCATGCGCTGCGCGAAGGTGCCATCGGGCTGGGCGCCACGAAGTGGGAAGTAGTTCGCGTGGCAGTCCTGCCCTACGCCAAGTCCGGCTTGGTGGGCGCGGTCATTTTGGGTCTGGGGCGAGCGCTGGGTGAGACGATGGCCATCACGATGGTGATCGGCAATCGTTCCGAGATTGCCATCTCGCTGTTTGCCCCGTCGTACACGATGGCCAGCGTGATCGCCAACGAGTTCACCGAGGCTACTGGCGAGCTCTATCTGGCGGCGCTGGCCGAGGTCGGCCTGTTGCTGTTCGGGGTCACGGTAGCGCTCAACGTGTTTGCGCGGCTCTTGGTTTGGCGTGTTGGCAGACTGCCGGAAGGCGGGCGCCTATGAGCCTGGCGACGGACACCTACTTGCACCGGAAGGTGACCGATCGCATCGTCCGCGGACTGTGCGTGCTGGGGACGCTGATCGCGATCATCCCGCTGGCGAGCGTGCTCTGGTACGTGCTGGTGCGGGGCGTCGGCGGCATCAATCTCGACTTCTTCACCGAGCTACCGAAGCCGGTCGGCGAGACAGGCGGCGGTCTGGGCAACGCGCTATTGGGGACGCTCAAGCTCGTGGCCCTGGCGGGTCTGTTCGGCATTCCGCCCGGCGTGCTCGCCGGCATCTACCTGGCAGAATTCGGCCACACCAAGTTCGGGCATGCCGTGCGCTTTGCGGCGGACGTGATGTCGGGCGTGCCCTCGATCACGGTGGGCATCTTCGTGTACTCGCTGGTGGTCGTCACGACCAAGCACTTCTCGGCCCTCGCGGGCGGCATCGCGCTCGCCATCCTGATGCTACCGATGGTCACCAGGACCACCGAGGAGCTGCTCAAGTTGGTCCCTGAATCGCTGCGCGAAGCTGCGCTGGGCCTGGGCGTGCCCAAATGGCGCGCCACCCTGCGGGTCATGCTGCGCACCGCCGCGCCCGGTATCGCCGTCGGCGTCATGTTGTCGGTGGCGCGCGTGGCGGGTGAGACCGCGCCGCTGCTGTTCACGGCCTTCAACAATGGCTTCTGGTCGACGGGTGTCAACGAGCCCACCGCGTCGCTGCCCGTCAACATCTACACCTACGCCGTAGCCCCGTACGAGGACTGGCACCGGCAGGCCTGGGCGGCAGCGCTCGTCTTGCTCATGACCGTGCTCATTCTCAACATCACGGCGCGCTTCTTGGTGCGCAGCCGCGTGAGGACCCGATGAACTTCGACCTTTCGTCAAGTTTGGGCAAAAAGTCCCAGCAAAAGCAGGCTGATTCGGAAGCGCCCGCTGAACCCCAGCCAGCCGATAAGGCTAAGCTCGAGGAGATGGAGCCAACGGCGGCGCCCAGCCCCGAAATAGCAAGCCGTCCCGGCTGGGACGAGGTCAGCGTCAGCCAGATCACGCCGAAGATGCGGGCCGAGGACCTGCACGCCAGCTTCGGCACGTCCGAGGTGCTCAAGGGCATCAGCCTGCCCATTGCCGAGAAGCTGGTAACCGCCATCATCGGACCCTCCGGCTGCGGCAAATCGACCTTCATTCGCTGCCTGAACCGCATGCACGAGGTGGTGTCGGGTGCGACGACCAAGGGCAAGGTGCTGCTCGACGACCAGGACATCTACGATCGCAAAGTGGACCCGGTTCGGGTGCGTGGCCGGGTCGGCATGGTGTTCCAGAAGCCGAATCCCTTCCCGACCATGTCGATTCGGGACAATGTGCTGGCAGGGCTCCGGCTCAACGGAATTAGGCCAAAAGATCCCGACGGACAGGTCGAGAAGGCGCTGCGCCAAGTCGCGCTGTGGGACGAGGCCAAGGATCGACTGCTCGCGGCGGGGACCAGCCTTTCGGGTGGCCAGCAGCAGCGCCTATGCATCGCGCGTGCCTTGGCGCTAGAGCCCGAGGTTTTGTTGATGGATGAGCCCTGTTCGGCGCTCGACCCGATCGCCACCGCGCGCGTCGAGGAGCTGATCCACGAGCTGCGCGAGAGCTACACGATCGTGATCGTGACCCACAACATGCAGCAGGCGGCCCGTGTGGCCAATTTTACGGCCTTCTTTTACTTGGGGCAGTTGATTGAGTACAATCGTACTCAAGTCATCTTCACCCGCCCCAAAGAGCAGCGCACGGAAGACTACATCACGGGACGGTTTGGCTGATGACCGTGTTGGAAATAGACATGGTGGATCGCCGGCATACTGACCGGGAATACGAGAACGAGCTGGCGCAGCTGCGTGAACGGGTCCTGCTGATGGGGGCGAGGGTCGAAGAAATGATGACGGCGTCGCGCAAGGCGTTCGCGGAACGCGACGCCGCGTTGGCCAGGAATACGATCAGGAACGATCATCAAATCGATCAACTGGAGGTCGAGATCGACGAGCTGTGCCTGCAAGTGTTGGCGCGGCGCCAGCCGGTGGCTTCGGACCTGCGCTTCATCACGGCCACCTTGAAGCTGGTGACCGACCTCGAGCGCATCGGCGATCTGTGCGTCAACATGTGCGAGCGCGTCGTCGAGCTGTGCGACGATCCGACGTATCCAACGCAGGGGCCCTTGCCGCGCATCGGTGAGACCGCGCAGGCCATGCTCCACGATGTGCTGGACGCGTTCGTGGCCGGTGACGCCACCAAGGCCGAGCAGGTGATCGAACGGGACAGCGTGGTGGACGCGTACTACGCGCAGCTCTTTCCGGAGCTCGTCGCGCACATGATGAGCGACCCAACCGTGGTGTTTCGTTCCACGCGCATGCTGTCGATGGGTAAGTACATCGAGCGCATTGCCGACCACGCGACCAACATCGGGGAGCTGGTCGTGTTCATGGTCCGGGGGCTCGACGTGCGGCATACCGGTCCGGCGTCCAACGGTCCTGGCCCTAGCGCCTGAGACTCGCTCGGACGCCCCGCTAGGGGTTGGCATCCTGCGCAATGGGCCGGAATGTGACGAGTCCACGACGTTTAATCGTTTTTTATGACGATCGCGGTTCCATTGGGGGACGAGCCTGCCTAGTGTCCCGGCGTTTTTCGAGGACGCATGTTTGGCATTGGTTCGAGCAAGAGCGACCGCTCCTTTTATGAAGCCTTTGGACAGCATGCCGCCCAGATCGTCGAGGCTGGCAAGTTGGTGAGGCAGATCCTGCGTGAGCCCGAGCGCTCCGCCGTGATCTCGAAGGCAGTGAAGGAGGCGGAAGAGGCCGGCGACAAGATCACTCACGAGACGATCGCTCGGCTGCACAAGACCTGGATCACTCCCATCGATCGCGCCGACATCCATGCGTTGATCACGGCGCTCGACGATGTGCTCGATCTGATCGAGGCAGTCTCGGAGCGCGTGGCTCTCTACGAGGTCCAGAGCCTGCCCGAGTTCGTGGTGAAGGTGGGCGAGGTGCTCGAGGAGGCTACTCAAGCGGTCAACAAGGCCATCCTGCTCTTGCCGCAGGTCAAGCAGCCCAAAGAGATGCTGGACCTGTGCATCGAGATCAATCGCCTCGAGAACGAGGCCGACAGCTCGTACCGGCATGCCCTGGCCACGATGTTCAAAGGTGGCTACGACGCGATCGAGGTCATGAAGTGGCGAGACATCATCGACAACCTCGAGGCCGCCACGGACCGCTGTGAGGACGTGGCCAACATCCTCGAAGGCATCGTGCTCGAGTATTCCTGACACCGAAGCCCGATGGAAGCGTTGATCGCAATCATCGCCCTGGCATTGGTGTTCGACTACATCAACGGCTTTCACGATGCTGCCAATTCGATTGCCACGGTGGTTTCGACGCGCGTGCTGTCGCCGCGGTTTGCCGTGGTTTGGGCGGCATTCTTCAATTTCATCGCGTTTTTGTGCTTCGAAGCTCACGTCGCCAGCAACATCGCCAAGGGTGTGGAGGCGGACGTGGTGACGCTGACGCTGGTCGGCGCCGGGCTGGTCGGCGCCATCGTGTGGGATCTCATCACTTGGTGGCTGTCGCTGCCCACGTCCTCGTCACACGCCCTGCTAGGCGGGATGGCCGGTGCCGCCATCGTCAAGGCGGGGTTCGGTTCACTGGATGCAGGTCTCTACATCAAGGCTGGTCTTTTCATCTTCATCTCACCGACGCTGGGCATGCTGATCGGTGCGGTTCTGATGCGCATCGTGATAGCGCTCTTCGGCCGAGGCGCGCCCAGCAACGTGGATCGATACTTCCGCCGCGCGCAGTTGGTGTCCGCGGCACTTTATTCCATCGGCCACGGCGGCAACGACGCCCAGAAGACGGCCGGTATCATCTCAGCGGCCTTGATCGCGGCCAACCAGCTTCCGGTCATTCCCGGGGAATCCCCGCACGTGCCACTCTGGGTCGTACTGGCGTGCCACGCGGCGATGGGCCTTGGCACGCTGTCGGGCGGGTGGCGCATCGTCAGGACCATGGGTATGCGTATCACCAAGCTGGCTCCGGTTGGCGGTTTCTGCGCCGAAACCAGCGGAGCCATCACGCTATTTCTGGCGACGGGCTTGGGCGTTCCAGTCTCGACCACCCACACCATTACCGGAGCCATCGTCGGGGCGGGCAGCCAGCGGAAGCTGACCGCGGTGCGCTGGGGTGTGGCAGGTCGTATCGTTTGGGCCTGGATTCTCACTGTCCCGGGTGCTGCGGCCATCAGCGCGGCAACCTACCTGGCGGCAGTGGCGCTCGGCGTCGCGCCCTAGGGGGCTGGTGTTTTTCAAACCCAGCCTCCTAGATTCCTTGAGAGCCGTTTGCGTGACAGATGAGTCAAGTTTTGCTAAGCCGTCGGCCTCGAGCAGGTTTTCCGCCGGGTCTTGCGACTATCGCAGGCTAGACCGCAACGCGCGCCGGCCTCGCCGGTTTGTTCTCGTGGGTGGCTGCTGCTCTCGCCGATCGCGATCTTTTCTTCCAAGACCTACATGCCTTGTCGGGCTGGGGCCCCTGCCCCAGCTAGGGTCCTTGTCCTGGGGGAGGAGGCACGCGCCTCCTGCCCTCAAGAAGCAAAGCTTCTTGAGCCTCCCCCTCCACGCGGCGGCTCCGCCGATTTGGACAGCTGGTGTTTCACACCAGCCTCCTAGCCTCGAGTTGGGCGCTTTCCGCGCGGGACTTTGGCGGGATTGCAGAGTTTTGACGTGGTCGCCGTGCACGAGCAACCGACTGAAATGTCATCCGACTCATGCGGACCTACAGGCAGCGGGCGCCGGCCTCGCAGGTTTTTCTCATGGCTCGCGGCTTCCCGGACGATCGTGATCTGGTCTTCCAAGACCGCCCAACTCGAGCCTAGCGCCAGAAAACGCTCGCGAATTTCGTGACTCGGCTGTAGGGAAGCCGGCATGCGCCGAGCATCCGAACGGCCGATTCCGGATGATGAGCTGACCGCGGCCGACCTACGCGAGATTTGGCCGATCCTGTCGCAGGACGAGCGGGTGCAGGGCTTCCGCGTGCTGCCGCGCGACGAGGCTGAGAACCTGCTGTTCAGCCTGACCGACGCCGATCTCACCAAGCTGGTCTTGGCGCTCAAGCCTGCTGATCGCCGCTATTGGGTCCGCCTCCTGCCACCCGATGACATCGCCGATCTGATTCAAGCTGCACCTGCGGAGCAGCGTGAGGGCTTGCTCGGGCTGCTCGACGAGCGGACTCGGCACGAGGTCAACGCGCTGCTCGCTTACGCAGAGGACGAGGCGGGCGGCCTGATGAACCCGCGCTACGCGCGCGTGCGGCCCGACATGACGATCGACGAGGCCGTGAGCTACTTGCGCAAGCTGGCGCGCCAGAGTCTGGGTACGTTTTCGTACGCTTACGTGCTCGACGAGCAGCAGAAGCTGCTCGGTGTGATTTCGCTGCGGGAGCTGTTCGCCACGGGCGGCGACCGCAAGGTGCGCGACGCCATGCAGACCGTGCTCGTCACGTTGCAGGAGAACGAGAAGCAGGAAACGGTGAGCCGGGTCTTCGCCGAGACCGACCTCGTCGCCATCCCGGTCGTCGACGTCGAAGGCCGCATGAAAGGCGTCGTCACGGTGGATGACGTGGTCGACGTGGTCCAGGAAGAGGCCACCGAAGACATCCAGAAGTTCGGTGGTATGGCGGCTCTCGAGGCGCCGTATCTAGCCACCGGCTTTTTCGACATGGTGAAGAAGCGCGGTGTCGTGCTGGCCGCACTGTTTCTCGGTGAGATGCTGACCGCGTCCGCCATGGGCCACTTCGAGGACGACTTGGCGCGCGCGGTCGTGCTGGCCATGTTCATCCCGCTGATCATCTCGAGCGGCGGCAACTCGGGCTCGCAGGCTTCGACGCTGGTGATCCGGGCCATGGCGCTGGGTGAGGTCGGACTCCGCGACGTGTTTCGCGTGCTGCGCCGGGAGCTAGGCGCAGGGCTGGTGATGGGCGGCGCGCTCGGCGTGGTCGGCTTCCTGCGCGTGGTGGTGTGGCAGCAGATCTGGCCGGACTACGGTATACATTACATGGCGGTCGGGGCAGTAGTGGCGGTGGCGCTGCTCGGGGTGGTGCTACTGGGCACGGTCACGGGCGGACTCTTGCCGTTCTTCCTGAAGCGAGTCGGGCTCGACCCGGCCAGCTCGTCGGCCCCGTTCGTGGCCACCATCGTGGACGTGGCTGGACTCATCATCTACTTCTCGGTAGCCAGTATCGTGCTGGCCGGCAAGATGCTTTAGACTTCAATCATCGAGCAACGCTGCCAGGGCACCCGACGCGGCCAGATCCTCGAAGGCGTGCGTTGCGCTGTCGTGCTGCAGCATGAGCTGATGCTGCACACCACCAGCCAAAGCCCTGAGCTTGGTCAAGCGCCGCGCACCAGCTCGGTCAGCCGCGTGATGGCGGTGACGACGGTCTCTTCGGAGGGGCCGAAGGAGAAGCGCACGTGCTGGTTGAAGCGCGAGGCACGGCCGACGCGGCGCTGGCCGGGATCGACGTCGAAGAAGTGACCGGGAACGACGATGACCTTCCTTTCCAGGGCGCGGCGGAACAGCTGGTCACCGGTGTTGAGGCCGCTGGGTAGGCTCGCGACGTTGCCCCAGACGTAGAAGGTGCCCTCCGGCTCGCGCTCGATGCGGACTCCGAGAGCGCGCAGGCCGTCGACCAGCTTGTTTCGCTTGCGGCGAAAGGCCGTGCGGATGGCTTCGGCTTCGACGCGGGCGTGCTCGGCGTTCAGGATCGAGAGGGCCGCACGCTGCATGGGCCTGGAGCCGCCGCCGTCGAGGAACGAGCCCGCGCTGGCCATCGATTCGATCGTGTGCTTCGGCCCGATGCTCCAAGTGACGCGCCAGCCCGGATAGCGCCAATTCTTGGTCAGGCCGTCGAAGATCACGACCGGATCTTTCTCGACGTCTTCCACGTACTCGGCGGCGCTGAACAGCGCGGGGCCGTCCTTCCAGCAGTAGTGCGAGTAGAACTCGTCGAGCAGCAGCGTGCAGGCTAGCTCGCGCGCGGTGGCGACCCACGACGCCAGCTCGGCGCCCGTGATGGCCTTGCCGGTGGGGTTGCATGGGTTCGACAGTAACAATGCGCCCAAGCCGCGACCGGAGACTTCACGCCGCAGCTCGGTGAGTGAAAAGTCGTAGCCGCGCTCCGAGTCGAGCAGGATCGGAATGGGCGTGAAGCGCCGGAAGATGTCCAGCAGCTCTTCGTATGCGGTGTAATCGGGCAAAAAGTGCCCCAGGTTGATCTGACCGATCGCGGCGCACGCGCGCATGATCGAAACGCGACCACCGCCGCAGACGGCGACATTTTCGGCGCTGTACTTCGACGGCATGCCGCGTCGAAACAGGTCGTTGTACAGGCCCGCCACCGCTTCGCGCACCTCCCACAGGCCCGCGACCGGCGCGTACTCTTGGTGCAGATTCTCGATCGAAATCTTGGTGATGCGCTCGGGAGCGCCGGACAGCGGGCCCGTTTCTGGTTGGCCTTGCCCGAGATTGCACCAGGCCGGATCCTCCGGCTTGAACCCGGCGCGCTGGGCCTCGACCGTGACGTAGATCACGCCGGTACGAGGAACAGGTCGAAACGCGCTCAGGGGTTCGTGGACGGACATCGCTCGGGAGGCGGAAGTTAGCACTGAATTGGGAGCGGCGAGAAAGGTGGGAAAGTTAGGATGGCTGAATCAGCGCGGTCGCGGCTGGGATCAACGCGAACGGCTTCGCGCGCTCGTCCACCTAAGGGGGCCGCGAATGGCTAAGTCGATCGCCCTCGCGGCCGATCCATCCCAGCTGGCTTCGTTGCTCCTCAGTTACATACCAGCAGTATGCGCCTGCGTCGCGCCTCGCCAGCTGGGTGCCTCGGCCGCGATCATCGACCGACTTAGGCGGCGTCCATGAATAACCGAAGCGGTTTTTCGCACGCGGCAGCCTGGGACAGTCCATCGGCGCGCCCGATCGATTCCCATTATTTACCGACACTGCCTTAGCCATTCGCGGGCCCTTAGGCGCGCCGTTTCCAGGCCAAGCACGTTCCGGTGACCCACGTGGGGTGAGTGTCCGCACGAGAATTGAGGGGACTCGTCGCACGCTTTTTTGAGGGGGCGCTTTGAGTGCCAAGTCCGCGTACACTCGTCAAGGCCAAGCGGGCAAGCCGTCGCCGAGCGAGCCTTGACGAGCGCCCGCGGACTTGGCGGTCAGCAATTGCGCGGGAATGCATTCGCATTCCCGCTTTCGGGACCGTGATCACGTTTTTCGAGGGGAGCGCGGCTCCCGCAGAAAAATTGATCCGAATCGCCGAAATCCCCCTCTAAGAAAAAGTGCGTTCTCAGGGTTAAGGACGGATCGGTCAGAGAGCCCGTTCGTGCCGAGCGAAATCGACAGGTGGCGATCGATTTCCCTCGACAGTTTTCAAACCCGACTTATGTGTCGGGGGCTGCTCGCTTCGCGAAGGGGGCATGCTGGCACCAGCATGGCCTGTGACGTCCTGCTGGCGTACGCGACGGCTCGAAAACCGTTTTGGCAATCGATAGCGCTGCCATGAGGCGCGTAAGGACGTGAAAACGCGCGTGCTACGTTCGTGCAGTTCAGACGAGACGTCTGAGGGATGGCGCAACGCCGTTGTTTCGATAGGAGTGTTGATGAGATGAGTGAGGAAAGCGTTGATGTTGGTGGGGATGAATTTCTGGCTCAGAACGACGAGCCCGCGTGTAGCGCGCCTGACTGGCGAACTGCTCATGAGCGCCTGGTGGGACTTGCTCGGGTGCGTGCGGGACTCGACTTCGAAGAGGGGCAGTCGTTACTCGCCGCTAGTCGCAGTGAAACGCATGCCCGGTTGGGGTTTGGGTCGTTCGTCGAGTACATCGAGCATCTCTTTGGTTACAACGGGCGTCTCACTTACGAAAAGCTGCGCGTCGCCGAGGCGCTCGAAAGCTTGCCGATGACAGCGCGAGCGCTTCAAGCAGGGCAAACTAGTTGGTCGGCAGTTCGCGAGCTCACGCGTGTCGCCGTTCCCGAAACTGAGGCCGATTGGCTGGCTACGGCGGCGAATCGAACCGTGCGTGAGATAGAGAAGCTCGTTTCTGGACGAGGGCTGGGCAGCCGACCTGATGAAGGGTCGGACCCGAGGCTCCAGCGCCACAGCATTCGGTTGGAGGTTTCGGGCGACACGCTGGCCATGTTTCGGGAGGCCATGGCCAAGTTGCGACATGACGCAGGCGAGCGGCTTGATGACGATGCGGCAATTCTGCTGATGGCGCGTCAGGTGCTTCAGGGGCCGACTGACGAAGGGCGAGCGAGCTACCAGGTTGCAGTAACGGTTTGCGAGAATTGTCAGCGCGCCACGGCACAAGCTAGCGGAGAGCCGGTTTCCGTCGGAGCGGAGGTTGTCGCGATGGCGAGTTGTGATGCGCAGCATGTCGGGATGATTGCTACTGCCTACGACCCGCCGGACATGCGCACGAGCGGCGAAGTGCCTGATACCCACGTGGGCAAGAACGGGCGCGATACGCGCGCGACCGATGACCGTTCGATGCGACGGGCTACGCAAGAGGTCGCTCCTGCAGTGCGTCGCGCGGTGCTAAGGCGCGACCGCGGTTGCTGCGTATTTCCTGGCTGTCGCCATGCCACGTTCGTGGACATTCATCACATTGTGACGCGGGCTGACGGGGGCGGGCATGATGCTAGCAATCTGGTCACGGTGTGTAGCGCTCACCACCGCGCAATTCATGAGGGCCGAGTGATTATCGAGGGCAGCCCCAGCAGTGGGCTGCGAATCCGGCACGTGGACGGCACGACGTACGGGGACGTGCCCGGGGGAGGCTCGGCGAGTATCATCGATGCGCGCGCAACAGCACTTCGGGCTCTGCGGATGATGGGATTTCGTGAGCGCGAGGTGCGGTTCGCCCTGGCGCGATTGAGCGCCCAAGGGAGTGGGGACGTGACCGTAGAAGGAATCATCCGAGCCTGCCTCAGCTATCTTACGCAAGGCACTCTGGCGCAGGCAGGCTGAGTGCACACCAACCGACTCGGTACTTGCTGTTCCGTGCCAATTCGAACGCTTGCTGAGGCCACGATTCGCCAGCGCGGGGACCGCCGGTGCAGGCGCCGTCGGATTAGCCAGCTTGTAGCGTTCGGCTTGCTTGGAGGGCTCCGTGCACTTTTCGAGCTGACCCAGCGTATCGGGCTCCAGGATCATGACCGCCGGAGCTTCCTCCACGCCCGCGGCGATCTTGTCGATCCATTTGAGGTAAGCGTCGCCATTCTTGGCGCCGCCCTTGGAGTTCAGCACTACTGGTTCAAAAAGCAGCGACTTTTGCCGAATGGAACCGGTTCCTGAGCGGCTGGGACCCCGACCTCAACCGGTACGCCCACAGCGTAAAGCTCAGGCATTTCGCGGGGACAGCGCTCGAAGACTTGGGGGCAACGGGGGTGAAAGCGGCAGCCGCTGGGCGGTCGCGCCGGAGATGGCACCTCACCAGCCAGCGGTTTCTTGTCGGCAGCCGTCCCTCCGACTCGCGGGATCGAGCCGAGCAGCGCTTGCGTGTACGGGTGCGCGGGCGACTCGAACAAGCTCTCGGTGTCGCGCAGCTCGACGATCTGGCCCACGTACATCACCGCGACGCGGTGCGCGATGTAACGCACCACGCCCAGATCGTGGGTGATGAACAGGTAGCTCAAGCCGAGCTTCTGCTGCACCGAGCGCAAGAGATCCAGAATCTGCGCCTGGATCGAGACATCCAGCGCGGAGGTCACCTCGTCGCAGAGCAGCAGCGTCGGCTCCACCGCTAGAGCGCGCGCGATGCTGATGCGCTGGCGCTGTCCTCCCGAAAACTCGTGCGGGTAACGGTGACGGAGCTCCGCGTCGAGCCCGACCTGACCGAGCAGCTCGCAGACCTTGGCGTCCACGTTCCCGCGCGTCGCTTTTTCGTGGAGCAAGAGTGGTTCGGCCAGCGTTTCCGCGATGGTGAAGCGCGGATTCAAGCTGGCGTACGGATCCTGGAATACCAACTGCAGCTCCCGCCGGTGGCGGCGCATGTCCGCGCGCGAAAGGCTGGTGATGCGCTCACCACGCAGCCGCGCCTCGCCCGAAGTGATGGGATTCAAGCCGACTAGCGCTCGCGCCAGCGTGGACTTGCCACAGCCCGACTCGCCCACCAGCGCCAGGGTTTCGCCAGAAAATAGCTGCAAATCCACGCCGTCGACCGCGCGCACGGTGGTGCCCGAAGCCTGGAAATGGACCCGCAGGTCCGAAATCGTGAGTAGCGCCTCGCGTGAGCTCATGGCCGCTCCAGCATCTCGGCCACCGGCACGATGCAGCGACGCAAGCGGCCGTCGTCAGTGGCTGTTAGCGCCGGCTCGCCCTGCCGGCACCCTTCGCGCGTGCGATGGCAGCGCGCCGTGAACACGCATTCGGTCAGCTTGTCGCCCGAAAGCCGCGGCGGGAGGCCCGGAATCGGGTTTAGCCGCCCGCCACCTGGTTCGTCCACGCGCGGCGTGCTGCGGAGTAAGGCCTCGGTGTAGGGGTGCAAGGGTTTGCCCAAAAGCTCTGCGGTCGGAGCCTGCTCCACGATGCGGCCTGCGTACATCACGATCACGCGGTCGCACAGCTCCGCGACCACGCCCAAATCGTGCGTGATGAACAGGATCGACATGCCGCGCTCCTGCCGCAGTGCCCGCAACAGGTCTAGGATTTGAGCCTGAATCGTGACATCGAGCATGGTGGTCGGCTCGTCCGCGATAAGGAGCTCCGGATTACACAGCAGCGCCATGGCAATGCAGATGCGCTGGCGCATGCCGCCGGAGAGTTGGTGCGGATACGCGCGTAGCCGCTCTTCCCCCGGAATTCCTACCTGCCTCAGGATCTCGAGCATGCGCTGGCGCGCGGGCGCCCCTTTTAGTTTTAGGTGCAGCTCCAGCACCTCACCCAGTTGATCCTCGACCCGCAGGTAGGGATTCAGGCTGGTCAGCGGATCCTGAAAGATCATGCTGATGCGGTTGCCGCGGATCTCGCGCAGCTCGGCGCTCGGTCGATTGACGAGCTCACGCTGCCCCAAGCGAATGCTTCCCGACACGCGGCCCGCTGGTTTCTCGTGCAGGCCTAAAACCGCCAGGCTGGTCACGCTCTTGCCGCACCCGGACTCGCCGACCAGCCCCACCACCTCACCCGGCTTGACGTCGAAGCTCACGTTCTCGACCGCGCGAATCGTGCGCTCACGCGTCACGAAGCTCACCGACAAGTCCTTCACACGCAGCTGGCTCTCGCTCACGTTCGCACCTTGGGGTCGAGGGCGTCGCGTAGCCCGTCGCCGAGGAAGTTGAGGCTGAGCAGGGTCAAACCCAGAAACAAGCTCGGCCAGAGCAAGAGCCACCAATAGGAGCGGATGGGATTGACGACCGCGACGCCGTCCGAGACCAGCTGTCCCCAAGATAGGGCCACACCCAGGCCCAGAAACGACAGGAAAGACTCGAGAATGATCACTGAAGGCACCATCAAGGTGCCGTAGACCACGATGACACCGACCACGTTGGGCAGCACATGCCGGACCAGGATGCGAGCGTCACTGATGCCCAAAAGCTCCGCCGCTAGCACGAACTCCTGATGCCGCAGGGTGATGACCTGGCCGCGCACGATGCGCGCCATCGTGAGCCACTGCACCAGGCCGAGGGCCAGGAACACCGGCAGCATCTCGCCGCGCGCCGTCTCCGAGAACATGAGCATGATCAGGATGACCAGGAACATGTAGGGAAGGCCGTACAGGAAATCGACCAGGCGCATCATCGCCTCGTCGACCTTACCGCCGTAGAAGCCGGCGACTGCTCCGTAGCTGACGCCGACCAGTACCGAGACGGCCGTGCTGGCCAGGCCGACCATCAGCGAGGCACGCCCGCCGACCAGGACCCGCGCCAGCATGTCACGGCCCACCGTGTCGGTGCCGAACCAATAGCGGCCCGAGGGCGGCAGATTTCTCAGCTCTGGCTGGGTGCGCTCCGGATCCAGGCCGAGCCATGCCGGCACGAGCAAGCACGCAACGATCATCAGCGCGATGACCAGCGCACCCGCCATCGCCATGCGGTTTCGGACCAGGCGCCCGAGCGCGAGCTCGAACGGACTCCGGATCGCTCGGTCGGCGCTCACGTTCGCTCCTCACGCACTCGAGGATCGAGCCAGGAGTACGCCAGATCGACCAGCAGGTTCAGCAGAATCACCAGACCGAAGTAAACGATGGCCGTACCCAGCACGACCGAGTAGTCGCGATTGATCGCGCCCTTAACGAACCACTGACCCATGCCCGGGATCGCGAACAGTACCTCGACCACGAACGACCCGGTCATGATCGCCGCGGCGGCAGGACCCAGGTACGAAACGACCGGGATGACTGCACCGCGTAGGGCATGTCGGGCGATCACCCAGCTCTCCGGCAAGCCCTTGGCGCGGGCCGTGCGCACGAAGTCCTGCTGCATGACCTCGATCATGCCGCTGCGCGAGAGGCGTGCGATCACCGCCATGCTGGGCAGCGAGAGCGCGATGGCCGGCATCACCAGGTGCCGGTAGCTGCCCCAGCCCGCCACCGGCAACCAGCCGAGCCACAGCGAAAATACGATCATGGCGGTCGCGCCAATCACGAAGCTCGGCAGCGAAATGCCGATCAGGGCAAGGGCCATGCTCAGGTAGTCGACCGCCGAGTTACGCCGCAGCCCGGCCAAAACGCCGAGCGAAATGCCGCCGCTGACCGACAGGGTCAGCGCCAGCAAACCCAGCGCCATGCTGACCGGGAAGGCAGGCGCGATCAGCTCCTCGACCTTGCGCCCCTGCACCTTGATGGACGGACCGAGCGTGCCCTCGACGAGCAGGCGACGCATGTAGATGCCGAAGAACTGATTGGCGTTCTTGGGTACGCCATATTGCGCACGCAGCGCGGCCTCGACCTGCGGACTGGTGGCGCGCTCGTTGGCGAAGGGGTTGCCGGGCGCGCGGTACATCAGCAAGGTGGTCGCGAAGATCAGGAGCACCAGCGCGGGTACCAGGAACAGCACGCGCCGCAAGACCAGTAGCGGTAGGTATCGGAACGCCAGGCCGCTTGCCACTAGCCCACCGAGCACGCCACCCAGCGCGCCGAGAGAAAAGCGCAGCACGACCCCGACCACGAAGCCAAAGAGCAAGGAGCCGAGCGGCCGTGTCAACCGTGGCGGGCTCCAGGCCGTAGCCGCGAGCAAGGCCAACCCGAACAACAGCGTCAGCGCCTCGCTCACCGCGTGGCCTCCGCCATGTAGATGTCACGTAGCGGGTGGATGTCGCGCAGATTGGTGCGCCGGCTGCCGTCCGCGCTTTTGAGCTGGTGGTAGAAGCCCTTCACCTCGGGGCGCACCAACCCGCTGATCGTGTAGAAATATAGCGGAATGATCGGGAAATCATCGCGCACCATGATGCCTTCGGCCTCGGCGAGCAGGGCCAGTCGGAGGTTGCTCATCGCGGCCAGCCGCGCTGGCGCTTCGCTGCTCTCACGAACCCGGCGTGCGAGCTCCGTGAGCTTCTGCGGATCGTGAGCGTGTTTGGTCAAGAACTCCGGAGCGTTCAAGAACTTCTCGATGTCACCGGCAGCCTCGATCAGCCGATCGAAGACCAGGTTGCTCCAGCCGGTGCGATTGTTACCGCCGTTGGTGAGCCAGATGTCGAGGAATGTATTCGGGTCCTCGTAGTCGCCAATCCAGCCGTAGCGCGAGATGTCGTAGTCCATCTGGCGCGTGCTCTCTTGGTACGACTGCCACTCTTGGTTGTAGGCTACCGCTCCGATGCCGAGGTTTCTGCGCAGCTGATCGGCCACCACTTCCGCGAGCTTCTTGTGCGCCTCGGAGGTGTTGTACAGGATGCCGAACTTGGGGAAGCCCTTGCCTTCTGGAAAGCCAGCCTCGGCCAGTAACCGGCGCGCCTGCGCCACGTCGTAGCCGATGGCGCTTTCGGGCTGCTGGTAGCCGTGCGTGCCAGGCGGCACCACGTATCGGGCCGGGATTTGCCCCATCAAAAGCACGTTCTTGGTGATCTGCTCACGGTCGATCGCGAGGTTTACCGCTTTGCGCACGCGCACGTCATCGAAGGGCTTTCGGGTGCAGTTGATGCGGTAGAGGTAGGTGATCAACGCGGGGCCACCGTAATAGTCCGGTCGGGAAAGCAGGTCGGGTCCCAGCTCTTGCGGGTAGGTGCCGTGCGGCAGCCAATCGACCTCGCCGGTCAGGTACAGGTTCAAGGAGGTGGTCACGTTCTCGATCGAAAAAGCGTCGATGCTCGAGGAGCGCACCTCGCTCTTGCCCCAGTAGCTCGGGCTGCGCAGCAGGCGGATGCGATCTCCCACCAGCCACTCGCTGAGCACGTACGCCCCGTTGCCGACGATCTTGCCCGGCATGAACCAGTCACGGCTCGAGCGCTCGACGGCCCAGCGTGGCACCGGGTAGAACGGATAGAAGGTCGTCAGCTCCAAGAAATACGGAGTCGGCGCGATCAGCTCCACGACCAGGGTGTGATCGTCCCGTGCAAATACGCCGCCATCCACGCCGAAATGCCGCTGCGCCTCCTGGAAGAGCGCGCGGCGTCGTGCGCCTTCGGCCAAAAGCTCGGGCCGCAGCCCGCGAAGCTCGTCGGGTTTGGCGTCTTGGTTCGGGCGCAGCAAGTAGGCCCGCAGCGCGGGGCTCGGCGTTCCTTTCAGCGCGGCGTGCAGGTCCTGCTTCTTGTCGAAGTCGGCGATGGCGCTCTTCGGGATCTTGCTGGGATACTGCGCCAGCAACTGATCGAGGGCCTTGAGCGTGGCACCCGAGAGCGCGTCGCCTTGGGCACCGTAGGTGTTGAGCGCTTCCGCGTAGCGCACCATGTGCATGATGTAGGAGTATTCCGCGCCCAGCGCGGGGTCCTGCAGGCGCCGCCAGGAGTAAGTAAAGTCGTGCGCGGTGACAGGGCGACCGTCGCTCCAGCGCGCGTCATGGCGCAGGTGAAACGTGTACGTCTTGCCGTCGGCGGCGATGTCCCAGGCCTCTGCCACGCCCGGCGCAGGCTCGAGTGACTTGGGCTCGAGCCGGGCCAGCCCCTCGAACAGCGCCTCCATGATGCGGTGCTCGGGCTCACCCGTTGCCAGGTGTGGGTCGAGCGTCTTGGCCTCGGTGCCGTTGATGAAGCTGAAACCGGCGCGGCCGCGCGTCGCCTTCGACAAAGTCAGGCCGACGATCGAAAGTGCTGCAAGCAGCACCAACAGCGCGCTAATCAGGCTTCGGCGCATCGTCGTACAGGTGGCACCAGGTCAGGTGCTGGCGACTCTCGTCCTTGGGCCCGACCAAACGCGCCTCCGGCACGATCGAGCTACAGGGCTCGAACACCTCCGGACAGCGCGTGTGGAAGCGACAGCCGGAGGGTGGGTTCAAAGGCGAGGGCGGTTCGCCTTTGAGCGGGATGGGCACTAATGGAGCATCCGGATCCGGCAGCGGGTTGGCCGAGATCAGTGCGCGCGTGTACGGGTGCTTGGGCCAGCGGAAGAGCTCTTCGGCGTCCGCTAGCTCGGCCAGTTTGCCCAGGTACATCACCGCGACGCGATCCGCGATGTGCCGCACCACGTTCAGGTTGTGGCTGATGAACAGGTAGGTCAGGCCAAACTCTTGCTGCAGATCCTCGAGCAGGTTCAGAATTTGGGCTTGAATCGAGATGTCGAGCGCCGAGACGGCCTCGTCGCACACGACCAGCTCGGGCTGCAGAGCCAGAGCTCGCGCGATGCAGATGCGCTGCCGCTGCCCTCCCGAGAACTCGTGCGGGTAACGCGAGCGGTAGCTGGCAGGCAAGCCCACGCGCTCGAGCAGCTCGGCCACGCGCCGTTCGAGATCGGGGCCGCGGGCCAGACCATGAACATACAGCGGCTCGCCGATCGCGTCACCGACCGTGCGGCGTGGATTGAGCGAAGAGTACGGATCTTGAAACACGATCTGCATGCGCCGGCGCAGTTGCCGCAGCTCCTTGCTCGGTAGCTGCCCCAACTCCTTGCCCGCGAGCTTCACCGAGCCAGCGCTGGGCTCGAGCAGGCGCAGGACCATGCGTCCGACGGTGGTCTTACCGCAGCCCGACTCACCCACCAGGCCCAGCGTCTCCCCCTTGTTGATCGTGAAGGACACGTCATCGACGGCGCGCACCTGATCGACCACGCGTCCGAACAGACCGCCCCTGATCGGGAAATATTTGCGCAGCCCGCTCACCTCCACGAGTGGCGCCCCAGGCTCGGGCGTGATCGCGGCTGAAGCGGCGGAGACCATCGACGAGGCCGGAGCCTAGCACTCTAGCGGGGCCTTCGTGTCGCGGCCTTTCGGGCCTTCGGTTGGCGCCGACCCCGGGAGCTTCGAGGGCGGGCGCCGGCGAGCCTATCGAGGGTGTCGACCAACTCGGGCCGTTCCAGAACGTCAGCAAGCTGGCTTACGACGCGGCGCGCACGCTCGAGGTCGATGTCCCTGCCATAGATCTCGAACAGCCGCTGAATGTCGGAGAGATCGCGCTCGCGAGCGGCAATCGCCTTGTAGATGATCAAGTCTTCGGCGGTTGCCACGGCTACACGCCGCCGGCCGATCGACACGAGATCTGCCCGGTCCAGTGCCTCACTTTCGAATGGCAGCCATGCCAGGCTCAAGTCGATGTCCACGCCGGACGGTTCATGCTGGAGCAGAAGCACCTGGCTGCGACGAGCGAAGGCCTGCGCGTCGTCGATGCGCGGCACGATGCGGTGCGTGGCAAGCTTCCTCAGCAGTCCCCGAATCTCCAAGCCTTCTGCCCACACCGTGGCGTCGACGTCGTCCGTAAGCCGGCGCACCCCCCTAGCAATGACGGCAACACCGCCAATCAGCATGTACCTGCCCGCGCTGCTCAACGCTTGCTGTAGCGCTGCAACGGCCACCGAGAGCCTCTTCTCAGCCAAACCCGTAGGCCCGCCGGACGCGTTGCCAGACTGAATGAAACGCCAGATTCTCTCGCTGCGCTCGGGCGCGACTCGTGGTGGCCTTCAAAGCAGTCGCCATCGTCCGCAGCTCGTCCACGCGATCAAGCGCCTCCCCGAACGTTACTTTCGTAACTCGGGCTTCCCGAGCGATTCGGCGCTGGGCTAGTTGCTGTCCTGAGGCCCAACGCAGGACATCCGCATGTCGGACGTTGCTCACGATGTAGCAAGCTACCACATACTCGAACGTACGCCCTTTCCCGGCTCATCGACGTGTCGGGGTCCACCGCGGATCGTGCAGAAAGCAGGCAGCGCGCTGCTCACCCTGGACCTCGAACAACGCGGGTAGCTCCGCTTGACAGGGCTCGAAGCGGTGCTTGCAGCGCGGCGCGAAGGCGCAGCCCGGCGGCAGCATCAGCGGGGAGGGGACGCGGCCCGGTATGGCCTCGAGCCGTTTTGCCCTGGCCTGCGCGTCGGGTAACGCGCCGAGTAGCGCCTGCGTGTACGGATGCGCCGGGCGCTTGAAGATGTCACGCACGCTGCCGCGCTCGACGATCTTGCCGGCGTACATCACCGCCACGCGCTCGGCAAAATGAGCGACGACGCCCAGGTCGTGCGTGATCAGCAGCACGGCCAGCTCGAGGTCGTCCTTCAGCGACTTGAGCAGCGCCATGATCTGCGCCTGGATCGTCACGTCGAGCGCGGTGGTCGGCTCGTCCGCGATCAAGAGCTGGGGGCGGCAGGCGATGGCCATCGCGATCATCACGCGCTGCTTCATCCCGCCCGACAGCTCGTGCGGGTACTGGGCCAGGCGCTGCTCCGGGGACGAGATACCGACGCGAGAAATCAGCTCCAGTGCCTGCCGGCGCGCGGCGTCCGGAGCCAGCTTCTGGTGCAGCACCAGCACTTCCTGAATCTGCTTTCCGATGCTGAGCACCGGATTCAGCGAGGTCATGGGCTCCTGGAAGATCATGCCGATCTGGCCGCCGCGCACGCCGCGCAGCTCCACGTCCGAGAGCTTCTGTAGCTCACGCCCCTGGAAGCGAATGCTGCCGCGCTGGGTGGCGCCCATCGCCAGGCCCATGATGGAGAGCGCCGTGACCGACTTGCCGCAACCCGATTCACCGACCAGCGCCGTGGTCTGGCCCGCGCCGATCTCGAAATCCACTCCGCGCACGGCGGGGACATTTCCGGCATCGGTCTCGAACCCCACATGCAGGTCGCGAACCGTCAGCAGGGGCTCGGCGGCCTCTGCCACTAACTGGCTCGCTTTCTGAGCCGCGGATTCATGGCGTCGCGCAGGCCCTCGCCCACCAGGTTGAACGCCAGCACCACCAGCAGGATGGCGCTGCCCGGGATCATGAACAGCCACGGCGCGTCGAAGATGTAGCTGCGGCCGTCGGCCAGGATATTGCCCCAGGTGGCGTAAGGCGGGCGCACGCCGAAGCCGAGGAACGATAGCGCCGATTCCGCCAAGATCGCTCGCGCCACATCGATGGTCGCCGAGACCAACACCGGCGCCATCGCGTTCGGCACCATGTGCCGGAAGATGATGCGCCGCTCGGGCAAGCCCAATGCTTTGGCCGCGGTCACGAAGTCGCGCTCGCGCAGCGACATGAACTCCGCGCGCACGAAGCGGGCGGTGCCCATCCAGCTCGTGATGCCGATCACCAGCATGATGTTGTAGATGCTGGGCGGCAGCAGGGCCACGACCGTCAAGATCAAGAAGAAGGTCGGAAAGCACAGCACCACGTCGGTGAAGCGCATGATCAGCGTGTCTACACTGATCGGCCCCAGCTTGCGCTGGCCGTAGAAGCCGGCCAGGCCCCCGAGCGTGATGCCGATACTGAGCGAGATGCTGACCGCCACGATACCGACCGAGAGCGACACGAACGACCCCTGCAGCATGCGGGCGAATACGCTGCGTCCGAGCTCATCGGTGCCGAACGGATACGTGCCCCAGGTCGGTCGCTGCTCGGCGAGCAGCCCGGAGGAAGCTGCGCTGAGCGGCGGCCGCAGCTTGTCCGGCAGGCGCACCGTGGTCGGATCGAAGACCACCCACCACTCGGTCAAGAGCTTGCCGACCAGCGCCAGCACCAGCAGCGCGACCAGCACGTACAGGCCGGTCATGGCCAGCCGGTCTTTGCGGAAGCTGCGCCAAACTTGTTGAAACGGCGTCTCGGCGGCGGCGAGCTGTTCGGCTTCGGGAAGGACTTGCGCTTGCATCATCCCAGCCGAATGCGCGGGTCCACCAGCGCGTAGAGGATGTCCGAGATCAGGATGCCCAGCAGCGTGAGGGCGGCGGCGATGAAATTGAGCGTCAGAATCACCGGGAAATCGCGAGCCAGGATGGCCTCGTAGCCGAGCAGGCCCAGGCCCGGCCAAGCGAAGATCTGCTCGAAAATTACCGAGCTGCTGATCAGCCCGGGGAGCAGGAATCCGAACATGGTCACGAATGGCAAGAGCGCGTTGCGCAGCGCGTGCCCATAGATGACGTGGCCTTCGTCGAGGCCCTTGGCACGCGCGGTGCGCACGTAGTCCTGGTCGATGACTTCCAGCATCTGCGAGCGCACGTAGCGCGACAGGATCGCGATGCCGGTGAGCGCCGCCATGATCGACGGAATCACCAGGTGCCAGATGCGGTCCATGATCCGAACCGCACTCGAGCCGCCTTCCAGCCCGAAGGTACGTAGGCCGATCACCGGCAGTTGGAAGGTTTTGACCACGAACAGGATCAGTAAGTACGAGAGAAAGAACCCGGGGATGGAAATCAGGGCGTAGGCAAGGAAGGTCGTGCTCCGGTCATATGTCGAGCCGCGTCGTACCGCGGCGTGGATGCCGGTCGGAAACGAAAGCGTCCAGGTGATGAGCGTCGTGCACAGGAAGAGCGGCAGCGAGTTCAGGAAACGGTCCCAAATCTTGGGCAAGACTGGCAGGCTGTCGCGGAACGACTTGAGGTTGCCGCTGAAAAGGTCCGTCAGCCAGTGCCAATACTGGACGTAGATCGGGTCATCCAGGTGGAAGGCCGCTCGAATCCGCGCGATGTCCTCCGCCTTCATCATCGGGTTCATCGGATCCACCTCGCTCGGCTCGCCCGGTGCCAGATGGATGATGGTGTGCGAGATGATCGAAATGAAGAACAGCAACAGCAGGCGTTGCGC
>DATEDZ010000371.1:0-25947 GCA_035281385.1 Polyangiaceae bacterium | reverse complement strand
GCCATGCTCGACCGCCTCCTCCATCACGGCCACGTGATCAAGTGCGGACCTCGCTCTTGGCGTACGAAGACGGGCTCCGCGGCTGCCGAAGGTTTGGCCACCGAGGACCCCTCGCGATAAACAACATTTGTCCTGGTCCTGCGACTGGCCGGATTTGAAGCGCTCGCGACTGGCCGGATTTGATGTGCTCACTGAGGTTCGTGAGCTTCCGAGCGGCTGAAAAATAACCACAACGTGGGGCTCCCGACCCGTCAACGAGGATTCGAACCGGAGATTCGAACCCCCGCGCGCCCTCGCGCGGCGTCCACCGGGTCGCAGAGGAACTCCGAGACAGATACCGAGGAACGCGCCCGTCGCGCCGTCGAACTTGCGGATGAGCCCATCGTTCAGATTCCCGCAGCAAAGGTTGCCGGTCGCGTGCCACGCCCCCACGCCGGGCTTGCGTGGCAGAGATCCGCCAGATTTCCCGTTATGTCGGGCGCGAGATCCGACGGCCATCCACGAGTTCGCACGGGGGCTGCAGGTCGCGGCCGCCGACTGCCGACTGCCCGTCGTCACCGGATGCTGGTGCGACGTCCCCGCTGTTCACCTAAATTGCGCAACCCACTTGGCCGGTACCGCCACGTTGCGATCCCCCCCGTCGACGTGAAATCGCACCGTGACACCAACCAATTGCTGCTTCTCATTGAAAAGCCCAGCGCCATTTGCGACGGGTGCGACGATCGCGGAACTCGCGATGTACTTGCGACCATCGAACTCTGGAAACGACGACACGACGCCGTTGTCCACCGCCATTGGCTGCAGCCCCTGCGTGGCACCAACGGTGTAGACGCGTTCGCCGACCTGGAGTGAATCTGAGTCGCCTATCTCCACGGCGCGACCGCGCAACCCCGACGCGATGAGCTCGCACAGATCGTGCTGTGTGTCCTGACGGCCGAGAACTGCAGGTACGTCGTATTGCGGCCCCGAAACGCCGACCGCCGCCGCCCGTTCGGGCGACATGTTTCCTGGCAGTTTAATGCTCGTTCGCGTCGCTCCCTGAACAGCCCGACAGATCGTGACGACGACCCCGTCACGCACCAGCACACCCCGACCGAACCGGAGGCCATTCGGAAATACGGCCGCCACTTTCACCACAGGCCCGGCGGGCGGCGCCGACGACGCTGGTGCCTGAACGGCGACTTCGTTCGTCTTGCCACGCGGAAGCGGCACTGCTTGGTCAACGTTCGAGCGACAACACAGCGCTGCCAAGCCAACCATCAACGGCGCGAAGGTAGTCTTGCACGGCGTCGCCGCTCCGACACGGAGTCGCGCGACCACGTCATTCATGAGACGCGCTGCACTTTGGCTCTCGCACCTCGACGGTGACAGTTAGCCTTCCGGTGTTGCCCACAAAACAAGACCCCCGATACGGGCCTGACCCGAGGCAAGGATCCATGTTGTCATTGATTGTCAGTTGGAGCTCCCCATCCTCCACGGCAAGCATCTTCAGCTTTGCGCCTACGAAGAAAGGCATCCCATCCCCGAGCCTACCCACGAGCGCACCAAGACGAGCTATGTGATGTTCGTGAAGAGTAAAATCTGATGCGCCCGGAGGAGCCTCTTGGACGGAATAGTCTCGAACCACACACGCGCACCGATCGGGGATTCCATTCGCGTCGAGTTGGGGACTTCGCGTTCCGACATACCAGCTGCCGACGGCCTGGATAGTGAGACAGGCATTCTTCCGGACTGAAATGCCGGTCCCAGTGTAGACTGTCTTGCGAAGGTTCGCGGGCAGCGCTGGGATGTTGACTTCCTTGGTCAGGCAAGGAGCGTACCGATCACAGTCAGCGAGCGACGGCGGTACTCCTGCCCCAGTCGCGAGCGTCTCCTGAGTCGCTGCGCCGACGCTGGATCCCCCGGCTGTGCCCGCATCTGGATGCGCAGCGTTCCCAGAAGCAGGCCTGACGGCTGCCACCTGCACGCCTTGCGGCTCGGGCTTACTTCCTGGAGCTGCCGCATGTTGACCGCCACAACCGATCAGAATCGGCAGAGCGATTGTTGCGGATCGTCTGAGGGTGATCGCACGCTTTGCGCATCGGCATACAACGTCACGACATGCATGACGCTGTATGCCGTCGAGGCTGCCTAACTGACCTTTCCGATCGCGGTCGTTCATCCGAAACCTCCCAAGAGCTCGCGAACGAAAGGAAGCGAGCGGAGCCGTGCGTTCGCGCTCAGAGAGCCCGCATGAGTGACCGCGAGGCACCCGCGGTAGCCAGCACCGAACCGGCGGAGCGTCGTCTCGTCAAACGACAGGGTTCCGTCCGCGCTGCGCCGGAAGATCGAATACCTCTCTGAAGGCGCCAGCAGAAGGCGATCTTGCGCAAAAGCTCCCTCGGGCGACAGCTCGTAGACGGCGAGCGACTTCGAGTGCACGGCGATGCCCACCCAATGCACAAACTCCGTCAACTTCTCGCCCACGGAGGCGACGACGGCGATGTCGCGCGGCGCCTCGAGGCTGCCCTCCAGGCTTGCGAGCGCGAGGACGCGCGCCGGCCCACCCGGGCGCTCGAGTACAGCGGGATGATCCTCAAGCTCAAGGGCCCTCGCGAGTCGTCGTCGGTCGTCGGCCGTCTGCCCGTCGCCCGGAAAGAACACGGCTGCGAATCCCTTGCGCGGCTCGAAGACCAAGTCCTCACCCTCTAGCTCCAGCTCCTCCAAACCGGCCTCGAGTGTGCCGACCTTCACGAATGCCGCGCAGGCAACCACGACCTGACCGGTCAGATAGTCCGCCAGCACGGAAAACCTGGGCACCAGTCCGCGGATGAACGTGATGCCGACGAACGGGGAACCGAGGGCGCCGAACAGGCTCTTCCTCAGTTCCGGCAGCACGGCGTAGAGAGGCTTGTCTCCCAGACCTTTGCTAGCAAGCTCAGCCAATCGTGCGGCTGCAGGTCGCGAGCGGTCGAAGGGGTCCAGCGCGAAGTACATGGCTCTTTCGTCTGCCCGCCTCTCGTCCCTTCGTTCCTCGCTGAGGATGACGGTGTCTTCGCTGAGACGGCGCAGCTGGTCGATCAAGATGATCTCGCACTCGGAGTCGAGCGCCAGCGTATCCGGTTTGCCTACAGCTGGCGCAATGAGTCGTGCGACGCCTTGCCCAAGCAGGTGATTACGGGCGTCACTTGCCCCCTTCAGGGCGAGCTGGAGAGCCGCGACGTCGACGGCCGGCAGGCGCGCCAGCTGGGACGTGCGCAGGCGCCGGGTGCGTGCGCCGGTGAGCGGAAGCGCCGAGACCGGAACACCCACCGCCTTGGCAATGCGATCGGTCATGGCTTCACTGGGCAACCGCTGTCCGCTCAGGATCTGACCCACGAACTGTCGAGTCACCTCGATCCGCCGCGCTAGCGTCGACTGGGCCATCCGCTTCTCCTTCAGGATTTTACCGAGCACCTCTCCGAAGCTGGCATCCATCGGTCCAAGCAATACCGGAGAAGCTGACTAAGTCAAGCAAATATAATTTAGCTGACTAAGTCAGACTATATTGTCAAGCTTTTGCTTGTCAGAATACTTCGCTCACTTACCGGGCTCCGCATCGGCCGCTCTTCAGTCCAACCCGAAGATGCTGGCGGCACCGCTCAGCGCGACCGGCCTGTTGGTTGGATCGCACAAAAGAACGCCCGAAATTCGAAACAGAAACGACTGGTTGGACCGAAATGGCTAGCCGGTTTTTTCTTTTGCGCTCTGGATTTAGTCACGTGCCCTGGCTTAATTCCGTTGGCCACGAGAGCCGCCGACGACGGGTTCACGGAGCCGAGCTCCCCAGAAAGCTCGTCGCACGCGGCTTGCTCGGCTGGCGCCAACTGCGTGAAGTTCGCCTTGCGCGCGCGCGCGACCAGCAATGCCCGGGTCGGTTCGGGCTCGAGCACGCTCAGCTGGACCGACTCGAGTGCCGCCGACCAACTGGCGAACCGCGAGGTGAGCAGTGTCCGGCAGTTCCCTGTCTTGGGAAGACACGCCTGGATCGACGTCTCGTCCTCGGCGTTGTCGAGGATCAACAATCTATTGGTTCGGCCCTGCAACTCGCCGAGCGCGAGTTGGGCCTTCTAGTCGGGGTCCGTCGAGCCCCGCAACGCTGGAAGGAGTAGATCGCAAAGGCGAGCGAACTCGGTCTGCGCGCCGAGGCGGCAGTCGATCCAGAAGATCTGCGTGTAGCAGCGCCAAAACTTCTCGACGTACTGACGGGCCAGCGTCGTCTTGCCAACGCCGCCGAGCGCGGAGATTGCTTGGACGCGCGCTTGGCTGAGCACGGCCGCCGGCCGTCGATGCAGCGCCTCGTGAAGCTCGTTCAGTTCGTGCTCGCGTCCAACGAAGTACGGATTGGCGGCGTAGCGCACGTCGGCTAGCCGCGCGGGCTTGTCAGCAACTGGCTCGGAGAGCAGCGCTCGAAGCTCTCCCACCAATCGCCCCCAAGCGACGTCGTTCGCCCGCATGAGATCGATCGATAGCGCTTGATAGCGGGCGAGCGGCGGAGCGAGGACGTCAGCGAACGCGCCTTCGAAGAGCAACGGGATGACAGCTTCAGCCCCATACGTCTCGAACTTGGTCCATTGGGAGCTTCCAGCGTGGCGTGAGCACGGGCAAGACCACGCGGCTCGCCTCGCATCCCACCTCGATCTCCTTGTGCCAATCGCACCCTGGCCGGAGCCGAGCCCTGTCGAACCACACGTCGAAGCCGGCGCCCGCCAATCGCGAGTAGACGTTCTCGGCAAACGCGAGATCGGACGACGCGTAGCTAATGAAGACCGTGGGGACTGTCATCCGGCTCGCCCAAGGACAATTCTTTTTCAACGATCGCGCGCAGCACGCCCGACGCTCCCGCCCTCGCGCGCCCCTGTCAACGCATCCCGCGCGGTACCAGCGCGGCCGAAATGCGCGCGGCTATCGGCCCGTTCATTTTTCGACTGAAACTTAAGCTCGGCAACACTCGCGAGCCATTCGGAGCTGACGTTGAGCTTCCGCGCAGTGCCTGACTGTTGCCGCGGCTCGCATCAGGCGTTCAGTCGTCTGCCGGGATCGGTGGATCAGCCTGCACCGTTAAAAGGTCGAGGTACTGGTCGCTGACTTTGTAGACGATCCACAAGTTTTCACGAGAAACACGCCGTACCAACGCTCGCCCGGCGCCGAACGCGATTGGCGCGTCGGCTGGTGCGGGCAGCACTTCCGCGCGCAAGAGGGATTGCACTGTGGCCCCGACCGCTTGGTGCCGAGCTGTGCCGGGCAGAACACCCAGCTTGGCCAGCGACCGCTTGAAGGTGGTGCTCAGCCGCGGAAGTCGTCCGACCAGGGTGGCACTCCCGTTTCAGCCCAGCGGTCGACGTCAGCGATAGATAGGACGCTGCACTGACCGTGCTCAATCTCTTCGACCGCGTGCAGCAGCTCTTGTTCGAGCTCCCCGAGGGGTTTCGCCTCCTCGCAAACTCCATCCGCGCTCGATTCAAAACCTGGATCCGCTGGGGTAGCCACGGGTTGAGATTGCCACGTGGGGACTCGGGTGTCACGAAAGCGAAGGACGATCCGCCAAACCGCCAGGTGGTGCTCCGACGGCTCGGAGCACCACTCGGCCGTCACGCGGAGGGTCGTCCCGGAACGCCGGGTCACGTGATTCCGCGTGGTTGGAACTCCGAGGAACGGGCAGAAACGGATCGAATCGACTTGCCAAGGTGGACGTCGAGGGTTCAAATCCCTTCTCCCGCTCCAGGATTCTGGAGAGAAATGAGCCGGTTAGCTTTAACGAGCAAGCCGGCTTTTTCCTGTCGAAGCGGTCAATGGCCTTCGAGAATGGCCATCACGCTGCTCACGCTGACTTAAGGTCGGACAATGTTGGGGAACGGTAGCAGCAGTTGCGTTTCCATTTCCGTACTCGGAGCCGAAGAAACTTTTCCCTGTAACGCGGGCACCCCGAATCACACCAACGGGCAGTGGCATTGGCATCCGCGGAACGTTTTGCAGTGACCAACGAGACCTCCGACGGCGAAATTGCTCGGCAAATTGCAACGGAGAGCGGCGGAGCCGAAGCCGCCAAGCGGGCGCTCTGCGAACGTTTCGCGCCGCGCATTCGCCTCTATGGTTTGCGCCATCTGCGCGACGACGGTCTGGCGGGCGATCTCGTCCAGTCGGTGCTCGTGCGCGTTCTCGAGGCGCTTCGGGAAGGACGGGTCGAGACGCCCGACCACCTGGGGTCATTCGTGCTGGGCACCTGTCGTTTCATCGCCTGGGACATGCGGCGAGCGGAACGGCGCCAGGTCGCCATCCAGAATGCGACGCTCACCTTGCACGCGGAGACGCAACCGCCCTCGACGAGTGAGGCGGACAAGCTGCGGCTTTTCAGGTGCCTGCAGGAATTGCCTGCAAGGGACAGCCAGGTCGTCCGGATGAGTTTCTTGGAGGATCGTCCGGCGGACGAAATCGCGGAGCTGTCTCCGTCTCACCCGAAGGGCGCGGCCTGCTCGATTTTCGCCCAGGCGCGAAGATTGGCCTCTGGATCCTGCGTGCCGATTTGGGCGGCACCGACCGGGTCGACTTCGAGCTGCTGTCGCTCGATGGTTCCCCACTGCTTGCCTTCGCGGACATTCCTTTCGACAGGGAGCGCGGTGAGGTCACGATGGCGTGTCAGACCCATCTGCGGCACCTCGGGTTCCCGAGCAACATTCTGGTGCGGCTGACTGCCGTCGACGCCGCCGGAAACCGCGCGCTGTGCGAGTATCGCTTGGACCATTTGGTTTGAGCTTGTAACGCTGCGCTTTCGACTTCCACTACTTGGGTATCAGGAGGTCGGATGCCGAGCCGTGCGAGTTCTGAAACCCACCCCGACGAGATCGCGGACTTCATCCACGGACCGCCCACGTCGACGCCGATCCAGATGTATACGTTCAGTCCCGCGTGGGACCTGCCGACCGCGGGACCCTTCGGCCTCAAGCTCGAAGCATGCCTGCGCATGTTGAATGTGCGGTACGAACGGCACTTCGAAAACGACGTGCGCAAAGGTCCGAAACGCAAAAGTCCTTGGATCGTCGATGCGGACGTGAGCATCGGCGATACCGAGCTCATCCTCGCCCATGTCGAGAGGCGCCTTGGAAAAGCGCTCGACGCACATCTCTCCCGGGCGGCCAAAGCGCGGGCGCACCTCGTTCGGCGTGCGCTGGAGGAGCACTTTCATCAAGCGTTCGAATGCGAGCTGGTGCTCGACGATCGAGGCTTCGCGGTGTTGCGCCAGCTGATTGGCCCTCGCCTGCCGGCGCCGTTCGATGGCTTGGCTCTGCGCATGATGCGTTCCGGGTTCAAGAAGCACCTCTACGAACGCGGTCTCGCGCGCCACACGCCGCAGGAAATCGTTGCGATGGGATGCGCCGACGTCGACGCACTGGTCGAGCTTCTCGGCGAAAGTCCGTGGTTTGCCGGAGACCAGCCTTCCAAGGTCGACGCGAGCGCCTTCGGTTTGCTCGCGGTCGCGATCCGTTCGCAGTTGCCTACGCCCATCTGCAGCCATGCGCGCTCCCAAGAGCGTCTCGTTCGCTACGTGGATCGCGCGCTGGGCCACTGGTTTCCCGAATTCGCTGCGCAAGCGTCGAACGCCACCTGAGTTGCCCTGCACCAGCGCAATCTCGCCGCCGCGCCGAATGCGCGCCCCGTTTGCAGCCGGATCGCCGCCCTGGTGTCGACCGGGGACATGACCGACCGGCCGGCGCGCGCGCTCGCTAGCGGTCAAACGCTCGCGCTCGGGCGCTACAACGTGCTCTGGTTCGACGCGCCGCACGTGCCGCATGGCTGGGATTGCGGCTTCCTCGCCGAGACAACGACCCGCACGCTGTTTTGCGGCGATCTTTTTACACAAGCGGGCGCCGAGAACCCGTCGATCACCGAGTCGGAGATCTTGGGGCCGAGCGAGGCGATGCGCGGGACGATGGACTACTACGCGCACGCGCCGACCACGCGTCAAACTCTCGAGCGCCTGGCAGCCTTCGAGCCACGGCTGCTCGCGTGTATGCACGGGAGCACATTCAGCGGCGACGGTGCGGCTCAGCTGCGCGGGCTCGCCGCGGCGCTATGAACGAGCTCAGAGTCGCCTCGGCGCTCGAGGTCGGTCATGCGCGCGCGAGCACAGCTATCGTGGCCGGAGATCTGCGCGCCGCTCTAGCCGCGCTCACCGCGGGCGCGGCCGCCCAGCGCCGGGTCGCTGAGAGAGTGACGACCGGTTTCCACGTGGCCGGCGAAGCGGCGGGAGAAAGCGTTCATGCCGATGACGCGCACCGTGAAGTCGTACCAGCTCGCGCTGTGACGCAGCTCGAGAAGGTGGGTGCGATCGTCGTAGCACCCAACGCGGAACGTCCGTAGCTCGTGGCGGTGATGGTAGGCGTTCGGTTGCAGCGAGAAGGTGCAGGCTTGGTCACCGCGGTTTTTCAGCGTCAGGCGCAGCCCGCCACGCCGCTGATCGTAGTCGATGTGGATCTCGGGCTCGGCGGCCCTGCGGGGTCGTGGCGCGAGATCGCCGGTGAAGTGCCGATGGAAGCCGTTCGGGCCGAGCACCCAGAGATCGTAGGCACCACCGTCGGCGCTCACGTCCCACTCGCCGCCCAGCTCGTCGCCGGCGCCCACGGTGTAGCGCCGCGGGATCCGCTCGAGATGGAGCTGGTCGTAAACGTGGAAGACCGCACCGGCACTCCCGGTGTTGGCGAACGACAGCGCGACCGACGCTGCCTTGGCCCGCTCCTTGGCGTGCGCGTGAAGCTCGTAAGGCAAGGCGCGCGAGGGGCGAATGCCCCAGGCTTGAACCGGCAGCTCCGGCAGCTCGGGCGTGACGGGCGTCGTGCGCCCGGGCAGGGCCCTGGCTCGCTCGGCCAGCTCCAGCGTGTCCGGCAGCTCTTCGTAGAATTCGCTGTCCTCGGGATCGTTGAAGTTGAAGGCCGAGGTGAGGTCGCCGGCTACCGCGCGGCGCCAGGCCGAGATATTCGGCTCCTCGACACCGAAGCGCTTTTCGAGGAAACGAATGACGGAGGTGTGGTCGAACACTTCGGAGTTGACCCAGCCGCCGCGGCTCCAGGGCGAGACCACGTACATGGGCACGCGCGGACCGAAGCCGTACGGCTTCTGGAGCGGCGCTGCGCGTTCGGGCGACACGTCTACCGGCACGAATTCGTGGTACTCGCCGATAGTGCTCACGGTCGAGGCCCCGGCGAGCACGCGCTTGCTCTCGTCGGCGTCCCAAACCAGGTAGCTCGGGGCGGCCGGCGGCGGCACGTGGTCGAAGAAGCCGTCGTTTTCATCGAAGTTCACGAACAGCACCGTCTTCGCCCACACCTCGGGGTCGGCCGTCAGTGCGTTCAAGACGCGCGAGATGTAGTCGGCGCCCTGCGCCGGGCTCGAGGGACCCGGGTGCTCGGAGCCTTCGGCCGTCCCGACGACCCACACGACTTGTGGCAGCTTGCCGTCGAGCACGTCTTGTTCGAGCAGGTCGAGATCCCGCGTGGATAGGCCCTTTTTCAGCAGCTCGGGATTCGAGCCGGGCTCCCCGAAATACGCGGCGCGGAAGCTGCGAAAGCCCGCGACCGAGTTGTCGGTGAAGTTGTCGTCCATGTTTTGGTAGATTTGCCAGCTGATCCCGGCCGCTTCCAGACGCTCGCAGTACGTGAGCCAGGTGTAGCCGCCGGTCGGGTCGTAGTCGACATTGTCGTACTGGTTGTAGATGGCGGGGCCGCCGTTCAACTGCAGGGGGTCGTTGGTGCCGGTCCACAGAAACAGGCGGTTCGGATTGGTGTTGCCCATGAACGAGCAGTGATAGGCGTCGCAGATGGTAAACGCCTCGGCCAGCGCGAACTGGAACGGCATATCTTGATCCGTGAAGTAGCCCATCGCGTGGTCGTGTTTATAGCGTGGCCATTCGCCCATCACGCCGTCACCCCAAGCGCCTTGCGAATCGGGCCACGCGTGCGGCGTGCCTTCGACGCGCATGAGCTCGAACGTCTGCTCGGTATCGAGGCGGAAGGGCGCCACGACTTGCGGGGTGCCGCTGGCCGAGGGTTGGTACCACACGGTGCGCTTGACCATCCCGGGCGCGTCGGGTGCGGGCGCCGGCAGGCGGTCACCGAAGCCGCGCACACCTGCCAGTGTGCCGAAGTAGTGGTCAAAAGAGCGATTTTCCTGCATCAGGATGACGACGTGCTCCACGTCTTCGATCGTGCCTTTGCAGTGGTGCGGCCGGATGGCCAGCGCCTTGCGGATGGCGGGCGGAAAAATCGTGGTGCCAATGCCGGCGCCGGTGGCGGCAGCGAACGTGCGTAGAAAATCGCGTCGATTGCTCGAGCTCATGGGGCCTCCTTTAGCGGGGTGCGAAACGAGGCGACACGCTCGCATGAACGAGTGGCGAGGCGGTGACGTTCAATCACCGATTGCGAAGTGACTCGCGCACGATTTCATCGCATCCGTCAGGAAGATCGGACGCGGGCTCAAATACCACTCCGCGGTGTGACTGAGCGCAGAGCTAGCGCCCTCGTAATGCTCATAGTATGCTCCGCTATGTACATGGCCATTCGTCACAAGCACCTGAAGCTCGAGCAGAGCAAGTTGGACCGGGCCAAGCGTCTTCTGGGCGTCAAGACCGAGCAGGAGACGGTGGAGCGTGCGCTCGACGTGCTGCTCGGCGAGGAGCCCATCCTCCGCGCCCACCGACGCTTCAAGGGCGTTGGCGGCTTCGTCGACGTTTTTGCGCGTTCGCGATGAAGCGCACCCTGCTCGACACCAACATCTACATCGATTGGCTCAACGCGGGCCTACACGAGGCTCTCGTGGTCGGTCCGGGCCGCGTCAGAATCTTGAGCTCCATCGTAGCCATGGAGCTCCGCACTGGCGCTATGACCCCGAAAGCCGTCCGAGCCATCCAAGCCCTGTCGCGTACCTACGCCGCCGCGCAACGGTTAGTCGCACCCCCTACCAGCGCTGTATGTCGAAGCAGGCGGGATTCTGAGCCGACTCCGCAAGGACGGTCGCGAGGTCAGACGCACCTCTCTAGTGGCCGATACGCTCATCGCGCTCAGCGCCCGTTCGTTGGGCGCCACCCTCGTCACACGGGATGTCTCGGATTTCGCAGCCATCCGCAAGCACGTCGACTTCCTGCTCGAGTCGGTACCCGGCCAGCTCGAGCGGCCCGGCAAGGCCTCACTCGACGATGACGTTGCGCCGGCCGTAAGGATTTCTACGCGGCTCGGCGTAGAGGCACCAAGATGCACTCTTGGCAGACAATCACAGGGCATCTGCAATTTCAGAAGCTCGACTGCGGCTGATTGCGTGAACCGGCGCCGCAATCCGCCCGCGCTCGCGAGGTGACGCATCGTCAAAACTGCGTGAAGATGACCGAGCTGGCTTGGTCGTTTCCGCTGATGTTTGTCCACCACCAGCGATCGGATCGTCGCGTACTGGTTTCGTCCGCCAGCGCTCACGAAACGTTCGCGGACGGCTTGCTCGACCGCGTTCGTCTCGCCACGCACCGCAGGCGCGGGCGTTCAGGTCTATCGCTCGCCGAGCTCAGGCAGGCGCGGCACGCAAAAAGTCTCAGCCGACGGCGCTGGTCCAATTTCGATCGCTCTTCGATATTCAGTTGACCGGTACCGCATTCTCCGTCACCCTCTTGCTTGGGTTTGAAGGAGTCATGGCGTAGGCGTAGCCGGCTGGTCCCTTCAAGGCCTGAGTTTGGCTGTCGTTTGAGAAATTTGGGAGGTCGAGATGAGGTCGATGACGAAAGGAGAGTTGGGTTTTGCTCGTCAGGGCGGGTGCCTTCTGGTGGCAGTCGCTTTCTTGGGGTGCGGTGCCGCGCCGGAAGACGCGGGAAGGCTGGATGACGCGGCGGATACGGAAGCAGGGCTAGCGACCGCACATGAAGACGGGCTCGCGGACGCTTTCAACACCTTCGTGGATGTCTTCGCGGGTAACGACTTCGATGCCCAGTACCGCATCGGCTACGGCTTTCACCCCGGGCTCAGCACCGAAAAGGTGAAGCGCGACGGCAGGCTGGCGAGCGGCCAAGCCACGCTCGAGATGAACACCGGCAGGGTGCTTGCCACGCTCAGCAACGTGCCTTCGAGCGGCAATTTCGAGCTCTGGTTCGTGAAGAACTTGCCGCCAGGCAGCGTGGTCCCGGAGGCCACCGATTCGATGCTCAAGGTCGGCAAGTTCTCGAGCGGGGGCGCAAACCGCACGCTCGATGTTTCGATCGGTCTCGAAGTTGGCTTCGACTTGGACCAGATCGTCGTGACGCGGGCCGGAAAGAAGCCGACCGAGTCGCGCATTGCCCTAGGCGATCGGACCGTGCTCGAAAAGCGCCTGTTTCGCTTTCGCCAGGGCAAGACCCTCGACCCCGTCAGTGGTCCCGTGGCGAACAATATCGAGACCACCGATCCCCTGGTAGCCCGCGGAGCTCAGCTTTTCTTCAACGAAACGTTCGGTGGAAACGGTCGCACCTGCGGCACCTGTCACCGCGTGGACGAGAGCTTGACCATCACACCGGCGTTCATCGCCACGCTGCCGCAGAGCGATCCGCTGTTCGTGGCCGAGAACAATCCGGCGCTCGCCAAGCTCGAAAACCCCCAGCTGCTGCGTAGTCGGGCCCTGATTCTCGAAAACGTGGACGGTTTCGATGATCCCACGCACAAGTTCGTCATGCGTGGCGTGCCGCACACGCTGGCGCTGGGGCTCACCAACGGCATCTCGACTGCGTTCTTCGGCCCGCCGGATCAGCGCCTGGGCTGGTCGGGCGACGGCGGCCCTGGCAGGAGCTCGCTGCACGAGTTCACATTCGGTGCCATCGTTCAGCACTTTACCAAGACTCTCGCGCGAAGGCCGGGCATCGACTTCCGAGTGCCGACGCAGGAAGAGCTCGATGCGCTCGAAGCCTTCCAGCTTTTCACAGGTCGCCAGACCGCGACCGATTTCAACTCGATCTTCCCGACCGACCCGCGCGCACAAAACGGTCAGGACCTGTTCAATGGCACGGGTTGCACCTTCTGCCACCAGGACACCTTCGGATTCGTGGACTCGGTCAATGCCAATTTCGATACAGGTGTCGGAAACCTGACCCCGGAGCTACCGGCCGACGACGGCTTTCTGTCGCCGGGCGACGGCACCTTCAACGTACCGCCGCTGGTGGAAGCCGCCGACACCCCGCCGTTCTTCCACAACAACGCGGTGGACACGATCGAAGACGCAGTGGGCTTCTACTTCTCTCCGACCTTCCAAGCCTCGCCCTCGTCGTTCTTCATCTTCAACCAACTCGATACGGAGCAGCAGGGTGACCTGGCCGCCTTCCTGCGCGTCATCAACTCCGCCTCGAACATCGACCAGGTTCGTAAGCGCGCCGCCTACGTGAAAACGGTGCGCTCCGCTGGCAATACGGATCTCTTGAAAATCGCGCTGGCCGATACGCGAGACGCGCGCGACGTCCTTGCTGCCAAGGACCTGAGCCCCGAGGTTCAGACGCAGCTTGGCAACGCTGAAAAGCAACTCAAGAACGCGATCAACGGCAAGGACAAAGACCGTCCGTCGATCATGACGAAGGTGCTCAATCTGCTCGACAAGGCGCGCGCCGCTCTCTTCACGACGCCACCCGATGGGGGCGGCGGCTCCGGCTCCGGTGGGAGCAACACAGCGGGCAGCTTCGGCACGGGTGGCAGTGCCGGCGGCATTGGCGAGGGCGGCGCGCCCAGCATGGGCGGAAGCTTCACTGCTGGAACCGGCCCCATCGGCGGAACCTTCACGATGGGCGGCTCTGCCCCCATCGGCGGCGCCCCCTAAAGCTCACATGCTGCGTCATAGACGTCCATCGGCCACGGGCTGAGGCGGTTGCTGAGGTTTCGACCTCGCAGCCTTGAATCGCACGTGAGGTCTCGAGCACTCGGCAGATAGAGACTGCAATCCCAGCGCAACTCACGCTCGCCGTGGCCGACGAGGAAGCGGCAAACGATGAAGCTACTCTTCGATCACGGCACGCTGGTGCTCGCGGAAGCGCCGGATCTGAGCCGGAAGTCCATCCCCGCCATTCTGTGGGACCCACGGGTGGAGCTCTATCGGGCGCCCGCGTACCGCTACGCGGAAGTGTTAGAGGGTCTTCGATCTTTGGGCTTGCCGCTGACAGACGGCGTGCTGGACTTACCGATCAAGACCGCCCACCCGTGGCGCGCCCCAGAGCTTCGCCCCTACCAACAGGCCGCCGCCGTGGCTTGGCAGCTGTCGAACGACCGCGGGGTGATCGCGCTGCCGACGGGCAGCGGCAAGACGCGGGTGGCGGCGGCCTTGATGGCCCGGGAAGGGCTGCGGGCATTGTGCCTGGTTCCGACACGCGCGCTGCTCAGGCAATGGCTCGCGGAGCTGTCGCAGTTCTATTCGGGGCCGATCGGCTGCCTGGGAGATGGTCGGCAGCAGCTCGAAGACGTGACGATCGCTACGTTCGAATCGGCGTTTCGGTGGATGCCGCGCATCGGCAATCGGTTCGATGTCTTGGTGGTCGACGAGGCTCACCACTTTGGCTGTGGCATTCGCGACGAAGCGTTGGAGATGTGCGTGGCCAGTCGCAGACTCGGGCTGTCGGCAACGCCGCCAGAGGGACCGCAGTTGGCCCGACTCGAGGAGCTGGTAGGGCCCGTCGTTTACCAGCTGGGCGTCGGGGACCTCGCGGGGAGTTGGCTGTCGGATTTCGATCTAGTGGTCCTCCGGCTTTCCCTGAGCCAGGAGGAGCGAGCCCGCTACGACGAAGACCATCGGGTGTTTTCGGAGGTCAATCGTCGCTTCCGTGCGCTGCACCCGACCGGCACGTGGCAAGAGCTGGTGTCGGCCGCGTCACAGACCGCGGAGGGCCGGGTGGCCCTTCGGGCTTGGCGTCGCACGAAGCAGCTCCTTGGTTTCACCCGCGCCAAGGCGGAAGCGGTCAAGGCGCTCCTTGCCCGGCATCACGAGTCCAAGGTGCTGGTGTTCACGGCGGACAACGCCGCCGCCTACGCTATCGCTCGCGAGCACTTGATCATGCCCATCACCTGCGAGATCGGTCGGCGCGAGCGCGAGCGCGCCCTCTGCGCGTTTCGGGAGGGAAAGCTGCGCGCCCTGGTGAGCGCGCGGGTGCTCAACGAGGGGATCGATGTCCCGGACGCGGACGTGGCCATCATCGTCGGTGGGACCCTGGGTGAGCGGGAGCACGTGCAGCGTGTCGGGAGACTGCTTCGACCGTCGCCCGGCAAGCGAGCCATCGTGTACGAGCTGGTGACCCTGGCGACCAGCGAGGCCAGACGAGCCGCTGAAAGGAGGCGCGGTCTTGCCGCACCCCGCGCTCTCTCGGCTTAGTACCCGCACGCTTGGCAACCAGGTGGTGCTCCACTACCTGACCGAGCGCGACCATCCTTGGCTTCGGGCGCTCGTCGACGAGTACGAGCGGGGCGTCGGGATGAAGCGAAGCGAGCTCTTGGCGCGGCTGCGAGAGCCACTTCCGGTGAGGGCGCCCAAGGCCAAGCAGCGCCTGGCCGTCGACGTGCTCGAGGGGCTGTCCGGTGCCCGCGTCGTAGCGGCAGTCCCGCCGCGCGAGGCGCGCTGGGAGCTGTGCGTGGCAGCAGCGTCGAGCACCATGCCTCGCCACGTGGTGATGGAAGAAGTGGCCACAAGGCTCGGGACGGACGCTGGAGGTCTGGACGCGGCGCTGCTCGCCGATCTGCGAAGCGAATGCGTGGTGAGCGCGCTTCCAGCCGGACTCTCGCCCGAGCGCATTGCGGCCGAAGCCAACGTTCGCCTCGTGAGCAGCTGGATACAGCGAGCCGAGAGCGTCCACATCACGGCGTGGGGCAACACGCACGCGCTGGTCCGCCAGGCGCGGCTTCACGGGCTCATCTGCAATATCCGCCGCGCGCCAACGCCTGAGCGCACCCGCACCGCCAGCCGAGGGACGGAAGTCTTGGACGCCCTCCCGACTGCCTCGATCGAGGGCGTACAGCTCGAGGTCTCAGGACCGCTGTCGCTGTTTCGCCATACCTTGCTATACGGACGGGCCCTGTGCGCTCTCGTCCCGCGTGCCCTCTGGTGTCCTCGATTCGAGCTCACGGCAGTCTGCCAAGCTGGGCCTGGCATCGCGCCGATGACGCTGGTCGTTCGGAGTGGCGATCCCATCCGTCCGGGCCGCGAGCTCAGGCCCTTCGACAGCAAGCTAGAAGAGCGTTTTGCCAAGGCGTTTCGCAAGACGGCGCGTGACTGGGACGTGGTGCGGGAGCCTCGCCCCGTCGAGGCCGAGGGCTCGCTCATCTTTCCTGACTTCGAGCTCGTGCACCGTCGGGACACCACGCGCCGGTTCTTGCTCGAAATCGTGGGGTTCTGGACACCCAAGTACCTCGAGGAAAAGCTGCGCAAGCTGCGCCAGGCCAAGCTCGACAACTTCATCCTCTGCATCGACGAAGCCCGTGCCTGCAGCGAGGCCACACTTCCGCCGCACGCGACGATCATCCGTTACAAGCGACGCATCGACGTCGGTTCAGTTCTCGCGGTCTTGGAGCGGCGCAGCTCGGAGACTGCCAAAGGCGTGGACAGGTGTGCACGCCTTTGACCTTGGCCCAGCTCCCATCGTGGAAGACGAAAACCACGTCCTTCGCAGCGCCGGCACGCGTGTCACGCTCGACTCGGTCGTGATTGCCTTCGACCTCGGTGCCACCCCTGAGGAGATCGTGGCGAGGATGCTGCGCTGAACGTCATGGGAACCTGGCGCGGACGCCACTGAGCGATGTCGTTCCGATCACGCCTCGAGCGGCTTAGGTTGCGCCCGTCCGGACACTTTGACAGTGTAGGCGGGCTTCGCCATGAGGTTGGCCTGCATGCTTTGCTGCTCGATCTGGATAGGCTGCGCCGGGCATGGCAGGGCGACGCCAAGCCGCGCCGCTAAAGTCTCGCCGCTGAGCACGACCTGTGAGGAGCGTTTGCCACGCTGCGGAACGCTGACGAAAAGTCTCAGCCTGCCGGAGCTGTTGCTATTGCTACGGGAGCGCCAGGGAACCGCGCGCGCGACGGTGCACGGATACCTTTCGCGTCGGGAGACCACGGGCACGAGCTCGCTCCGCCTGCAGGCTTCGGGCGATGCCAATAGCGCGCACCTTGACTTGACCTCGCCGTGTCAGCATGAATCGAACCTGGCGACGCGGCTTCGCTTCGAAAACGGATCATTGGCGCGACGCCGCTGTGAGCGAGAGCAGCCGGCGTCGTGTCGTTTGAGTCTCCACAACCAGGAGATCGCGCTGACCGGCTCGTTCGAAGGGGGCGTGCTGACCACCGGGATGGTGTGCAGCCTGAGCGAGGACTGATGCTCAACCTTCGCCCACAAACCGCCTGGTTGCCCACCTTCGCCACCGTCTTCGGCTGCGCCGGCCCAGCCGTCCCCAGCGCGGTCTCGTCGTCGCCTTCTTGCTCAAGCAACCAGCCCGTACCGGTCTGCGACGGGCACGACGAAGCTCTACCCGTCGAGACATACGTCAACGCCGTCCCGGCCGTGGGCAAGCCTATTCGGATCACCGGAAGACTGGTACCGGGCGCTGCCTGCTGTTTGGCGGGGTGTCCGCCGCGCTGCGACCTGGCCCTGGGCCTGGTGCCTCAGGACGAGCGGTCGATGACACCGCGCTCCGGACCGCTGGTGCTGCTGACGGTAGCCGACCGGCATGGCGAGGGGTTTCGCACGGTCAGCCCTCGCGGCGACCTGGTAGTGAGCTGTCCTGCTCGTCACGACCCGGAGCGCGGCACCTTGCGTGACTATTGCTGCGAGCTCGACGTCTCCGGTCAGCCCGTCGTGGTCACCGGTCGGGTCGTCCCTCCGCCGCGCATCGCCTTGGCCGAGCCTGAGTGCTCCGCGCCAGACTTGGATATGCCGCCAGTCGCACCCGCGTGCTCGGCAAGCGCATCCTGGCGCGAGAGCTGGACAGGGCTCGCCGCCATCGCGGTCGAGGAGCTCTGCCAGCGCTGACTCAGGGGCAGTCGAGTGCCTCGAGCTGGGCCTTGGCGTCGGCAATGCATTGATTGGACAACTGCTGAACCGTGCGGGACCTCCAACGCGCGTAGATCGCGAGCAGGGTCTCATCGAAATTCGAGTTGTAACTCGTCCGCGATGGAGATCGCCCCGCGCGACTGATTGTTGTTATTTCGCGGCCTTAGTAACGGGACGAAACGCCCGAAATCGCGTTGCCAAGGTGGACGTCGACGGTTCAAATCCCTTCTCGCGCTCCGGAAGGGACGTGCCAGCCAACCTTCCCCCGAGAGACGGGGACGGGCTCCCCGTCAGATCCCATTATCAAGAAGTACGCCCAGAGCGCCGCAGCGGCAACGGTCAACGAACCGCAAAGCATGATCCACTTTGGCCGACGGTGCCCTCGCAGGCACCAGGCGCCCAGAGCAAGGCCGGCCGCATTAACGAGCAAAAGGCTCCCCCCCACGATCCCATACTGCGCTTCATAAGATCCGGCGTCTTTCGGTAACACTCCGACCCCGATGACGGTTGCCCCGGAGCCCGCCATGAACACGGCAAGCGCAATGATGACAAGAAAGGCGACGCGGCGCGCCATCATCCAGCAGCCTTCACTCATCGCAGGAAACCTCGTAGCGCACCGTCACTTTCACCGCATCGACATAGGCGCGCGTATTGCCCGCAGCCAGCGTATAGCTGGTAGAAAATGCGACACCGAAGTCCGCCGCGGTGAGGTTCTCCGCCGTCCAGTCTTCTCCCCATAGATCCTCAGAGCCGCCATAAGTGACCCAGGTCAGATCCTCGCTCCAGACTGCCGCTAGCGCTCGCTCGGCCTCACCCACTCGCCCTCCCTTGACGATGCGAACCGAGTCGTCGGCGACGCTGTCGTTGCCCGCGCGCCGAATCTCGACCGTCAAGCCCAGGATGCTCGCACCCGTGGGCACCTCGAGCTCGAACTGGTCGAGCAGCAGAACGTCGTGGTAGTCGCCCGGCACCACGATGATCTGGGTCATCTGATCGACCGGCTCGTCTTCGAACTGAATGTTGTCGAGGTTGGCAAAGAGGTGCGAGGGGCTCGAGATCCCTACTCGCAAGTCGAATAGCTGACGGTGACCCTTACTTGGTCGATGTAGGCGCGCGTGTTTCCGGCGTCCTCGGTGTACTGGGCCGAGAGGCCAACGCCGAAGCCTTCTGCACTGACGTCTACGGGCGTCCAGACTTCGCCCCAAGTGTCGTCCGAGCTTCCATAGGTTACCCAGTCGGGCTCATCGCTCCACACGTCTGGCTTGCCGTGCTCGACGCCCACGAGCTGGCCACCCCTGAGTAAGCGCACCGAATCGTCGGTGACGCTGGCGTCGCCAGCGCGGCGTACCTCGACCGTGATACCGAGGATGCTCGCGCCCTCTGGAACGTCGAGGGCGAAATCGTCTACGAGCAGCACGTCTCGATAAGGATTGGTGGTGAGAACGATTTGCGCCATGTTGAACACCGATGCGTCTTCGACCTGAATGCTTTCCAAGCTGCCCCAGATCGGAGCGGGGACACAGGCGTTACCCGCCCCCACCGCGGGCAAGCATTCGGAGGCGTCGCACATAGCATCGCTACCGCCGCGGTTCACGCAATCGTCGACGCAGGTGGAGGCGTCGTCACAAGCTAGGTCGAAAATCTCGAGATAGCTCGAGTCGCCCGCCGCAAAACCGGAGCTGCTCGCGCGACGCCCGTTACGCGCCGGAGTGTCGAGCACTTCGTCGGCACAGTCGCTTGGGCCGGCGCCAGCCGCTCCACTTTGGCCTTCCGGGCAGGGCTCACCGCACTCGATGGTGCTCCCGCACCCATCGGCGGTCTCGCCACACTGGACATCGAGCTCCTCGCAGGTGCGCGGCGCGCAGGCTCCACCTGCACCGGCCACGCTGACTTCGGGACCCTTACCCGTCGCTTCGTCATCGCCGCAGCCGAACGCGCCAGCGCTAACCACGAGCCCCATCAAGATCGCCTTGGGAGTATCGATTCGCTCGCTCGTCCTCCTTCGAGTGCTCACGGTACACACCCCGAGGGCAGCCGAATACGCTCTTGGCCCAGTTGCAGGCTCGCCCCGCTTCTACATGCCCATTCCGGTATGTAGACGATTTCGGCGGAGACATCAGCAACGCGACGACGGAAGATGGCCGCGCCCTGACTCAATCCGTGACCGCTGGCGTCGAAGACCTGCGCTAGCTCGGCCATCCCGCCAGGATTGCCCCGTAGCCTGCGCGCCCTGCCCCAGGCTGGCGGCTTGCCTGGCTGAATCACCAATGATCGATAGCCTTGCTCAGCGTTCGGAGCACGCCCGACGCTGAACGCTTCGACCGCCTGCACCGGGGACTCGATGTGCGCGATGAAGTCCCTGAGATGCTCGTAGGTGTGGTCGCTCACCCAACTGGGTTGGCAGTAACCCATGAAGTCAGTGTAAGTATCTGGATTAATTAATATTTTCCGATCGACGTCGTAGCCCCAGCTACCGATGCGACCGCCACTATAGGGATAGCCGGCGTCGCCTGCCACTCCACAGGGCGTGTGCGGCCGACCATAGACGTGACCGAGCTCGTGCGCAAACGCCCTGGCCGACTCGTCGCCTGTGTAGCCAATCCCGACTCCCACACCGACCGCAGGCAGCTCTCCGTTGAACGACGCGCCCAGCACGCAACTGGGGGTGCAATACTGCTCGCGAGTTTCAGTCAGGCGCACGAGCCCGTAGTAGACGACGTTCGGCGCCGGATTTTCCGTTTCGCGTAGCGCCGCCACCTGATCGAGCACCTCCACCATGGTCGTGCCTGTCGCGGTGAGCGGTTGTTCGCGCAGTGTGAGCTCGAGCTCGGAAATCGGGAACAGCCGCATCACCTGAGCACGAAGGCCCTCCAGCTGCTGCTCCGAGGTATCCGGGGCTAGCATTACGCTGCCGGTGTCGGACTCGATTGGCACGATCTGAATCTGGAGGAGCGCACCTGGCAGCGCTCCGAGAGGAGCTTCAGCCTCATTCGGAAAGCGGGCAGCAGTGTCATCCCCGGTGTCAGACAGGCACGGCTCCGCCTCCAGCAGCTCGATGGAGTAGGCGGTGTTTTCGGTGATCAGATCTGCCGCGATCTCGAAGTTGAAGGTCGAGGCAAGCTGCGCATCGTTCGAAACGCCCAAAATGAGCCGACTTTGCTCGTGGACTTGCGGCTCGTCCAGCGCCGGTTCGTCCAGAATCAGGCGTGCCGTCACGACGCGCGCCTTCCATCCGTCCGCAGGCTCGACGTAAGCACGCAGCAGAGCGGGCCTGCCAGTCACCAAATTGACCTGACGGGATGAAAGCTCGTACCCAAGCTCCATGATCGGCACCTTCACGCCCTGAAAGACGGCAATCTGGTGGAGCTCCAGTCCGCGGGCCCGGGGAACGTCAGCAGAGTCGACAGGAAGGCTCGGGTCGCAATCGCGGGAGCCTGCCGAGCCATCAACGTCAGCCTGGCCAGCGCCGCCCGCGCCACCCTCGTGGGCGCCGGCCTCGCCCGTTTCGCGCTCGTGCTCGCTCCCGCCCTCGGAAAACCGGGCGCCCGCCTGGCCGTCGATCGGGTCACCGGCGCTGCCGCCATCGCCCGGCTCGTGCGGCGAGCGGCTGTTGGCCGTGCCGCACGCCACCAAGCCTGCGACGACGAGCGCCCTGCTCCTCATCCTTCGGCGCCAGCGTAGGCGATCTGCGTCTCGGGCCGCAGTACGATGCGCCGAGCAGCAAAGCTACCGACGTAGACCGACTGCCGCACACTGCCGAGCATGAGCTCCGCGTTCGGCGCGACCACCGCCGCGTCGAGCGAGGCGTCGATGGATGCCGCTTCGGTGCCCAGGTAGCCGAGCACCAACTGCGTCGTGTCGGCCAAGCGAGTATCGCCGGCGTGCTGCAAGCGACTCTGCACGTGCACCACCACTTCCCCACCGGAAAGCCGGAGGCTACCCTGATCGAGCACCACGAGGGAGCGGAACCGATAGTGGCCCGCCGACAGCAACAACTGACCGCGGCTCGCCACGATCACGTCGCCGTAGTCGCCGGGCTCGAGCGCACGTCGTTGCGAAGCACCCACCGTGACGTCATCGATGCCCTGGGCCTGGAAGGTGACCCACCAAGCCAGGGAGTGGGGTCGAGGCACGAAGCTGCGGGCTTCCTTGACGAAGCCGGTCGAAACTCTTTCGATGCCACCGCTGGTGGCCGCCGCTCCGCGGATGGCCGCGTAGTCGCGGACGACGGCACGACCGGCTGCGAGCACGTTCTCCACGCTGCTGCTGGCCTCGAGCAGGACGTCGCCGCCACTAACGATGCTCGCAAGCTGGTCACCTGAAGCCATGACCTTGCTGCGCTCACCGATCACGATGCCTTCCGCGCCGTAAAGCGCAGTCCGCGGCGCGAGCTCGACCTTGGTGAGCTCGCGGCCACTGCATGCTGGTGTGGAGTCGTCAGCCACGACGGTCTCGCCGTCCAGCGTCCAGCTCAGGGTGTCGCCCCAGCCGAGCGGGTAGCGGAACGCATCCAGCTCTGCCCCCTGCACCAGCTCCGTGGGCTGCGCGGTCTCCCAAAGCCGCTGCCCATTGTAACTGAGCGCATTCTTGGTTCCTTGCGGGATGCCACGGAAGCTCAGCGGATTGTCGTAGCCGAGCACGGCCTCACGTTCGGTCTCCGAACGCTCCAACACGCAAACCGCCACGGGTGCGACGTGGCAGGCGTCACCAATCCAGTCGTCGTCCGTGTCCTCCTGCAGCACATTCTGAATCGGCGGACAATTGTCCTTGAGGTTGACGATGCCGTCCCCATCGTCGTCGGCCATCGGCTCGTCCAAGAAGGGGACGCCTGGCTGCTGATAGTTCAGCTCGCCGAGGTTGATGGCACTCAGGAGCGCGACGAGATCGGCCAGGCGCGCCTCATCGGCTAACCCGTCGACCCCGGATACTACGTTGTCGGCCTCGAGGACCACCGACCGCACGGCCTTGGTTCTGCCATAGACCAGCGCGCCCTTGATATCTTCGCCGAGCGCCAAGCCATGCTGCCAGTTCAACTTCGCCGTGAGCAGCTGCCGCTCCAGCTCACCGCGCAGGTCGTTGGTCGTGTTGTCCAGAATGGTTTGGGCGGCCGCCAGGGTGTCGATGGCCAAGCCTGCGCCTTCGACCTGTCCATCCGCCGTTTCATTGCCGAGCACGACGGGCAGCGCTGCTTGCAGGGCGCTCGCGTCGGAGCGCCAGCTGGTCGGCTGCTGTGCGGTGCTGAGCGTCGGTCTTGCGCGCCAGGCCCCCATCACCTCGTGCGTTGTCGGCGACCCGAACGGCGAGAACAAATGAACCGCATTGGAAGCCTTGACGTTCTCCCATTGCCAGGTCCAGATGCCTGCGCCAGAACCGCTGATGATGTGCGTGCGCATCTCGAGGTCGAGGGCTGACTGGCCGTCGTTGTTGCCGGAGGGGTTGGTCACCACGGTGGTGGCGGTCGTGTTTTCGCCGCCCGTCAAGTTTGCTGCGCTGCCGTCCGGTCTGAGCAAGCGGTACTGAATCTCTGGGTTGGCACCGAGCGACACGCCCATCGTGCTGTCCTGGGTGTCGTCCGCGTCCGACTCCTTTAGCTGGATCTCGGTGGCGCTCGAGCCAATCGCGATGGGCAAATCAAACATGCCGTCGTAACCGGTATCCGGCATGTAGGGCTGGAATACGCCGAAAGCACCGGACGAGTCCGAGCCGACGATCGAGAATTCGCCGAGCGGCTGGCTGACCATAGCGTTCGACCGGATTTTGAAAGCGTCTGCCGTCGCCACCGCCAGCTGGCTGCCTTGCGTCGGAATGGTCGCGCAGTCTTGCGACAGGTAGACCCTGAGCTCGTAAGTGAACGGCGGCTGCCCGTTGCCCGTGAGCGACGCTTGCAGGGAATGCGGACCATTGAACAGGGTGTCCCACTTGTCGTCGCCCAAGGTGTCGCTCGACACCGTCAAGAGCGGTATCGGCTGGAAGGGACCCCCGGCACAATTGCCGCTATTGCTATCGCCGCATGGATCGGCGCTCAGGCGATAGCAAGTCTTGAGCACGTTGGTCTCTTCTTCGAACTGATGCAGGCCGCCGTTGTTGCCGTCGAACACCTGCACGTTCAGATGATCGAGCGCCGCCGCGTCATCCTGTCCGACGCGCAAGCGCATGCGCATTTGCGTCGTTCCGACCGTGTCGACGCCGAGACCGCTCAACACCAGCATCTTGCCGTCGTTGCCATCCGGAGTTGGCAGCCCCGTGAAGTTCTCGGCCGCCGCACCGAGGCCGCTCGGGCTCCCGGGGAAAACGCTCACCGAACCATCGGCTCGCGTCGCCGACAGGTCGTCGATGCCGTCGCCGGTCACGTCATTGGTGGCGATGTCGATCACGTCGGGCGGCGAATCCAACGTCTGCACGGCGAACGCGCCGGTCTCATCCGCCATGAGCGCGTAAACTTGGCCGCCCACCACGACCGCGAGGTCCTGGAGAGGGGCCTCTCCGTCCTCGAGCGCGTTCGGCAGTGCTCCATCGTCGTTGAAGTTACCTGGCCTTGCGATGAGGGGCTCCTCGAATTGAATGCCGGTGTCGAGCACCGCGAGCACGTTGCTGTCGTTGTCGACCGTCTTGACGATGAGGTTGCCTCCGTCCTCATCGAACATTGCCCTGACCAGCACGCGGATGATTAGCGTAACGATATCCACAACGTTGGCCGGTTCATCCCCTGTCCCGATGAGCGGATGGAAGCCTCCCGGCTCCCCGGGAAAGATCTGTTCACGGATGCCGTTGTCATAGGTCACGATCAGGTCCGACAGGTCGTCTCCGCTGCGCTCAGCGACCTCGATTCCGACGGGATTGTGGCCCGTCGCAAACTTGGCCTCGATCGCTTCGTTGCACACGACACCGTTGGCATTGGACGGACACCAGATCACCACGCCGCCTCCAGCCTCGTCTTTGCCCAGCACCACCACGTCTTCGGCGCCGGCCTCGGCGCCGGCGCCCCGACGGAAATGTCCGGTCCTGATGTCCGTCAAGGTGATGGTGGCAGGATTGACCGGTCGGAAGCTCTGCCCCAAGATCGAATTCGACGTCGAAATACCAGCCCCCCCGGTCAGCCAAGCGAAATCAGGCAATGCATCGTCATTCAGGTGCAGCGGTTGGGGTTTGATTGCGGGATTCAGTTGCAGCCCGCCTGCGGCGCCGATGAAAACGTCGATCTGGCCGTCCTCGCGCTGCGCGACCAGATCGTCGATCTTGTCGCCGTTCATGCGAGCTTTGGTCAGTATCCGATAATCCGTCGCGGTGGCTCCCGAGATGCTTGGCTGCGGCCCTCCGCGCACGGAGATCGTCCGCAACACGCCGTCAGCGATGATGGCCAGCGACTGACCCTGCCCGGTGAAGTTCCCCATCGTGATCGCCGGGATCTCGTCCGCACCCGGAACTTTGACAAGAGTAGTCAGATCGCCGAACTGACTGCTCTCGGTCGTGAGCAGCATATCGTCGCCGTTCAATCGCACCAACCGGATGATGTCCCGCTCATGCTCGTTGCTCTCAAGATGAAGCTCGTTGGCCGTTTCCGGCTGGAGTTGAAGGATGGGGCCACGAAACACCCATCCCTTGATCCACCTGCAGAACGGAGCGACTAACGTTCCAATGCCAGTATTGAGGCGCGGCGAGGGGCCCGTCGTCCCCGCGGAGCCGGTTACAGCGGAAAGCGTGAAGGCGCCCGTGCCAAAACAGCCGCTACCAGAATCGCCGCGTTGAACCGATTGTGGTCCCCGCCGCCCGGGCGGAGACTGCGGCAGGTTCGGGCCATAGAAGATGAGAAATGGATGTTGGACCTGCAAGACGTCGAAGAAAGCGTCGTTGATGGCGGGCTTCGGCACTATGTTCGGACTCGTGAACGTGCCGATGTCCGTGTGGTGCACGCCGCTCACGCA
>DATEDZ010000370.1:0-9742 GCA_035281385.1 Polyangiaceae bacterium | reverse complement strand
ACGGCGCCAGCGAGCTATTCGCGGCGGTCTGGGGCCCCGAGTACGGCGTGGGCGCGCGCAGCGCCGTCGGCATGAGCTCGCTGCCCACCAACATCGCGGTCGAGATCGAGATGATCGTGGAGCTGCGGGGCTAAATGCTGGTCCTTGACGAAGCCGCCCCCTCGTACAACTCTCCGGGCCACTTCGCACCCCTAGCTCAGCTGGATAGAGCATCGGACTTCGAATCCGAGGGTCGTAGGTTCGAATCCTACGGGGTGCGCCAATGAATCCTTGAAGATTCGCGGGGCTAAGCGAGAGGGCCGCGTGCGCCATTTCGCTGCCCGTCCAACGAGTTGCACGCCGTTGCTGCCCTTAGCACGTAGCTTGTTGCACCCTTGCTACAGGAGCCAGCGAATCACACGCTTCACACATGATTATCGGCCAGGTGGCGACGCAAGAGAATCATGCGGGATCCGAAGGTCGTGGGTTGCGTGCCACTCGCCACTCCGGTGGCGGAAGGTCTGTGTGGCGGAAGGTCTGTGTGGGGTGGCGACGATCAGGCCCGTACCTATCCCCCTCGACTGCACGGATGGCTTCAACGACGCTTAACACGGCCGACCCTCGAGCCAGTTGCCTGCCTGGCTTGCTCGGGCGTGGAGCTTCGTCGCGCCTGCAGCGGTCGCGCGCTTCGAAGCGCGGCTAGCCAAGGATCTGGCGGACGGCTCGTGGGACAAGAAAGCACGGCTACTTGCGCAGTCGGCCTCATCTGGACGGGGCTCAGGTCCTCGTGGTGTCGAATCGGTCATAGCGCGTCTGCCAACGTCAGCTAAGAAGGTCGGAGAAACGTTTGTAAGTTTGGGCCGAGCGGCGCCTAGTAGCCCGGACCATGACGACCCACGCGTATCGCGTGTATAAGGACGGCTGACCATGCGAGTGTTGGACGGACGGGTATGCCTCGCGCTGTTTGCTGCGACAATTTGCATACCATCGTGCTTCGACGCGGAGCTGCCGGAGCGCATCGTGCTGACGGGAGGCGCAGCCGGCAGCGCGGCTGACCTCGTGGCGGGCGAAGGCGGTGGTGGAAGCGCGAGCGGAGGCGCCACAGCCGGAGGCGCTGTCGGAGGCCTTCCGGGAGTGTCGGGAACGGAGATGGCGGGTCCAGCTGGCAGCTCCAACGGCTCGATGGGGGGTGAAGGCGCGGAACCGCCCTTCGGCGATGGTGGAGTGGGCGGCGAGCCGCCATGGGGGGAGGGCGGTGCCGGCGGCGATGGCGATGGGCCCACGGAGCCTCTGCTCGCGCAGAAGATTGCCGCTGGCTACGCGCACAGCTGCGTCATTCTGCCTGACAAGCGGGTCGCCTGTTGGGGACCGCTGCTCGATGCGAACGCGCTCGCCGCGACGCCCGTCGTGATCCCAGGTATCGACGATGCGACTTCGATCGCAGCGGGAGCCGCGCACACGTGCGTCGTGCGAGAGAACGGACACGTCTCGTGTTGGGGCTTGAACACCTACGGTGCCATCGGAGACGGTGGCAACCAAACGGCGTCGTTGCCAGTCGACGCCTTGAGCATCGACGACGCGATCGGCATAGCCGCCGGGTGGGGGCACACCTGCGCGCTGCATGTTGGGGGCAAGGTTTCCTGTTGGGGCTACGGTCTGTCTGGCCAGCTCGGAAACAACGAATCCAAGAGCGCCCTGGCGCCGGTGCCGGTCTCGACGATCGAAGACGCCATCGCCATCACGGCTGGCGAGTACCATACCTGTGCGGTTCGCAAAGGCGGCACCATCGCGTGTTGGGGACAGGGCGACAGCGGCGAGCTGGGAGACGGGCTCGGGCAGTCGTCAGCCTTGCCCGTCGCGGTGGCCGACATCGCGAATGCGCGCTCGGTGGACGCGGGCCAACGTCACACCTGCGCGGTGCTCGACAACGATGAGCTAGCCTGCTGGGGCGGTAACAACTACGCCCAGCTCGGCAAGTCGGGTGCTGCAGCTCTTTCGCCCGCGCTCGTGGCTGGCGAGGTTGCTTCTGTCGCGGCGGGGGCGCGCCACACGTGCGCGGTGAGGTTGGACGGGAAAGTCAGCTGCTTCGGAGATAGCTACTACGGGCAAGTCGGGGCGGGTCTCATCAACCAGCTGTCTGCGCCAGTCCTCGTTTCAGATCTCACCGAGGTGGCTGCCGTTACCGCGGGCGATGGCCACACCTGCGCGCTTCGCGTGAACGGCCAAGTGTATTGTTGGGGCCATGGCGGGCAGGGGCAGCTTGGCGACGGTAGGTCCGAGCGCAGGATGACACCGGGCGTGGTCGTCGATGTGGACGACGCGCGCGATGTGGCTGGTGGTGGCGTGCACACTTGCGTCGTGCGCGAGGGGGGAGACGTGAGCTGTTACGGCTTGGGCATCGGCGGCATGTTGGGCAATGGCAGCAAGCTCACGAACGTTCCGCTGGCGGTTCCGGGCTTGAACGATGCTATTGACGTCACGGCCGGGGACTTTCATACCTGCGCCTTGCGTGCGACCGGACAAATCGCCTGCTGGGGTTGGAACGACGAAGGGCAGCTCGGCATCGGGGTATCGGGCAACCGCGATGCGCCGACGTTGGCCAAAGACGTGAGCGACGCTATCGACGTCGCGGCCTACTACCGGCACACCTGCGCAGCGCGCAGCAACGGGCGCGTTGCCTGCTGGGGAAAGAATTCAGCCGGCCAGCTCGGAGACGGGACCAAGGATGGCTCGAACAGCCCAGTCGAGGTAGCGTCGCTAGCGGACGCGGTCGCCGTCGCCGTGGGGCAGCAACACAGCTGCGCTCTGCGCAGTGGGGGCAACGTCGCCTGCTGGGGCAACGGCGCCCAGCTCGGCGATGGAACTGGCACTAGCTCGCTCGTCCCCGTGGCGGTCGTCGACGTGAGCGACGCTATCGCGATCGCTGCCGGGGAGGGACACACGTGCGTGGTGCGTGATACCGGGGGTGTTTACTGCTGGGGCGCTGGCTCGCGCGGCCAGCTGGGTAGCGGCGGCTCGACCAACGCCACCACCCGGGTCACTGTGCTCGGTTTGGACGACGCGGTTTCAATCGCGGCGGGAGAAAGCCACACCTGTGCGGCGCGTGACAGCGGCGAGGTCGTCTGCTGGGGCTGGGATGACTTCGGACAGCTCGGCAATGCGGGCGGCAACGCAGTCACTCCGAGCAAGGTCGTCGACTTGACCGGCATGGTGAAGGTCGGTGCGGGCACCAGGCACTCCTGCGCGATCGCCATGGACGGTCGCATGGGCTGCTGGGGAGCACGCTTGTACGGTCAGCTGGGAGACGGCACACAAGGTTTCTCCAGCACGCCCGTGCAGGTGGTCGGCATTGGCGCTGAGTAAGGACTAGAAGGAGATGAGCGCCCGTGTCGTGGCGGACGAGTCGGCGCGCTTCTGGCCTTCCTCGGCTGGAATGCCCTTCACGAGGCCGACCACGGTGACCGCCAGCGCAACTCCAGTCACGATCAGAGCAGCTTTCGTCGCTGTGTCAGAGCGCTCGACACCTGCTCGTTCCGTATCGAGATTGCTGTAGGCGGCGGCCTCCTGCTCTGCGGTGGTGGTCGGAGGAAGAGCCAGGTAGCGGTCACGCGCGCTCGCGAAGTCTCGCTCTCGCTGACTGCCTTGCCAATAGAAGATGCTGGTGACCACTCCGCTGACGACGGTCGCCCCAGCACCAACCCAGAACAGGGTCGTGGGGCGAAAGGACTGCGACGCTTGGCTCGGCGGCTGCGACGCCTTGCTCGCGGTCAGCGCTTTCGACCGATCCTTGGCGCGGGCTTGAAAGTCGAGCTGATCTTCGCGCTGCTCCGCCGCCAGCTGACAGCGATCGACGTCCAGCTTTGCCGCGCGATCGTAGGCTGCGATGGCATCATCGATGCGATCCAAGCGCTCGAGTGCTCGGCCCAGGTTGAAGCCGCTTTGCGGCATGCCTGCTAAGTCCAAAGCCTGCCGCAGCCGCTCGATTGCGGCTTGATCGTCGGAGGCGCGCGCTTCATCATGAAGCTCGCGTGCCCTTTGCCGATTGGCTGCGGAGCAGACATCTCCGACCGGGACCGTTTGGGCGTGACCAGGGATGGCCGAGGCGAAGCTGCTCAGAAGGACGCCCATCCCCACGGCGAAGCAACGGAGTTGCATCAGAAACGTGCTCGCATCTCGTCGGACTCTTTCTTGGTGCGCGTGCTGTTCTTCGATGGCTTGGCAGGCGCTGCCGGGGGCTTCGGGGGCGTGGCGCTGATCGGGGGGGCAGCTTCCTCGGCTTTCGTGGGTGTCTCGACGGCGAGGGCGTTCGCATCCGGAGCAGGCGTGACTACCTTGGCCGGAGCCTCGACCACGGGCGGCTCCGGACGCATTGCTGAGGATGGCTTGGGCACGGGCAGTTCGACGACCTTGGTTGAGGGCACGTTGGTGAGGCCTCGCCCTGCTTTGACAGCCAGGTCTCGCTCTGCCGCAGTGCGGCTCTGACTAGTGCTTGCGGTCGGGATGGCGCTCGAAGTGGCAGCGGGTGCACCGGCTGGCGCGGGTTGCTGCTCGCGCGACGACTGGACGACGCCCTCCTTGGCGGGAAGTGGTGGGCTCAGCTGGGTTTCCGTGCCAGTGGACCTTGACAGGTAGACCGCAGCACCCAAGGAAGCAGAGAGCGTGACGGCGATGCCGCCGTAGAGCCACAGTCGATGGTTGCCGCCTTCTTTGGTCTCTGAGAGAGCGACGCCCTCGCCCGCGGTTTCGGAGCGACTGGGCCTTGTCGTCACGGCAGTGGCTGGGGGCTGCGAAACGAGCGCGTTGCGTTGCTCGACGTGGCCATACGTGAGCTTGGTCAACACGACGAGCAAGTCGTCCGCGCTACTTACCCGGTGGGGCCTGATCAGCTCCCCGGTGTTCTCCGTCTCATCCCAGTCATCGCTGGCATAGAAGAAATCGATCGGCACCCCCGTCCACTGCACTCGTTGTTGCACGAGGCGATATTTTTTGCGGACGGATTCGACGGCGGATACCTGCCCACCTGGCCCCAGATTGAATGACGCAACGAGTTCGGCGTCCCATGTACCGAAACGACGCGAGAGCCGTGCAAGGTGGTAGTAGTACGCCAGCGCGATAGCGCCGCTGAGTGATAGGCCGGAAATGTTAGCGCCCTCTTTGGGGCCTTTGCCGTTGAAGTTGATTTGCAGGAAGAGATCGCCACCTAGGTCGTGCAGCGTCTTACGCAGGTGGCCTGCGAGCGCGTCTGTGTCTTGCTTTGGTGTCAGTCCGCTGCCGACCTGATTCTTGGCGAAGTCATGGGCCTGCAGCGCTGCTAGTCGCGCGGCCGGTTCTGGCTTCACACCACTAGCGAAACGCACGCGATCTGAGTCATTCGGCGCGGGCGGCGCATGTTCCACGACGTACAGAGCCTTGTCGGTAGGGAACAGCACGGCCATCGGGCGCCATAGAGCATAGGGCTGCTCCCACGACGAAGCCAGCGCGTCCTCTACTCGGGGAAGAGCCAGAAGTAGATCCTCTCGGGAACTCCCGGTAGCCGCCCTTCCACGCCTGACTCCCGCACAGCGCGTGAAAACACGGGGTCGATCCCGCTGCGCTCCGACCCATAGCGGCAGGGGATCAGCAGGTCGAGCAGCCTGCGCCAGCGACGACTATCCTGGCCGTAAGCCGCCCGCAGCGCGCCGAGAGCGAGCTGGGAGAGGCCCCGTTCCTCGAGTGCGAGTTGTTCGTCCTCGGGCCGGAAGACGAGACGAAACCCCCACGGTGGGGTATCGGGCCCGACGCAACTGAGCGCGGTCGACCAACGGTCGCCTTCGCGCAGCTCTCGGATGCAGAGACTGTACTCAGGCTCGGTTCGATGAAATTCCTGGAACGTGAGGGCATCCTCGCTGCGCGCCACCTCGGGGATCCACCGGTGCAGAGCGATGACGTGCGGAGCGCGCTCGATGTTGCTGGCTGCCGAGAGGCCTTGCACCTTCCAACGCTCGAACGCAGCTGAGTCGGTGAGCGCTCGCGCGGCCGCTTCAGCGCCAGCCAACAGCTGGGGATACCGCTGCGTCACCGTTTCACCGAGCAGCTCGAGGTAACGCTGGAGCGTCGCTCTGGCGATGCCGCTCGAGAGGGCCAGCTCGTTCAGGCTCTCGGGGCGGCCGAAGAGCTCCAACAGTTTGCTTTCCTGTTCCGGGAGCAGCGGCGCCGCGAGGAGGTCGCGCGCGAATTGGTCCATCCGCGCGGCATCCTGCTCCGACCATTGGACATCGTTCTCGTCCAGCTCGAGATAACCTTCGAGCTCCGCTGCACAGCGGGAGCAGTGTTCGACGTGCTCCAGCACGCTGGCTTGCGCGGCGTCGGCGAGCTGTCCCTGAGCAAAGCCGATAAATTCGGCCTCGTCGAGGTGCTCGGAGCGGGGCGCTGGTTGAGGACTGCGGTTCATCGGTTTTCCTCCTGCGCGGCGATGCGTTCGAGCTCTTTCTTCGCGCGGCAGAGTCGGACGTAGAAGGCCGCGACCGTACACTTCGCTGCGGCCGCAGCTTCCGGTATGGTCAACCTCAGCGAAAGCTCGATTGCCTCCCGGTACGTGGGCGACAATCGTTGAAGGAGTTGCTCCAAATCCTCTGGCTCATTCGCTGGTGAGGCCTGGACGGTTTCCGCAGGACTTCGCTCCACCTGGCCTTCCAGCAGACGGTGTCGAATTTCGCGACGAGCAAGGTGAGCTGCCGCCCTGCCGAATCCCATGTCGATGAAGCCACGGAACGATGCCTGGGCCGGATCGAAGGTCGCGAAGCCTTTGTCGTAGAGATAGCGGAGCTGCTCTTGCATGATGTCGTGCTTGAAATCGTGAAGGTGCGAGCGGAAGCCGTGCCAGAGTTGCTCGAGATCGTCGTCGCTGAAGCCGTGAGCGAGTTGGGCCTGGCGCACCTCTCCGCGCGCGACGCCTGCAGCCCGCCGTACGCAGAGGGCGCTGAGCTGAGCTCCACGGAGGTGAACCAAGTAGCGCACTGCGACTCGCCGAGCTGGCACGCTCCATTCAGCTCCTGGAACCTTGCCGAGCTTGTGCTTCGCCCAGTGCTCGATGGCTTCGCGCTGCTCGGCAGTCCAAGCGGGGGCTGGACGAGCCAGCCACAGCCCCAGGGCTGCCGCCTGCTCCTCGTTGAGGGCTCTGGGGTCTTGCGTCAGAGCGTTCTCAATCATCGCTGCACCGCCCTTCGCGGTGGGGCTGGGCGCCCGAGCGACGACCTTGGCGGCGATGCGTACCGATGACGGAGGGCTTCCGAATGGAGGTGCGTTGGCCACACGGACAGCTAGTTCCCACGCCTCCACGGTATTACAACAATTCGGTCGCCGTGACGGCCCGTTCGCCCCAGCGCCGCCCGTCACCTCCGAGGACGGGCGGCGCTTCTCTGCGGCACTCAGCTTGGGCTTAGGGGCAACCGATTCCGACGCTATAGCCTTCGGCCGTCACCTGGCCGTGACTGGCGGTGTGGATGCCGGGCGTGGCACCGCACTGCCAGCTGACGTCGAAATTTTTCGGGCACCCGTAAAATGGATCTCCGAAGACGCTGTTGTGGACGTAAATGTCGCAGTCACGCTTCCCGTCGCACTGCCCTTGGACGGCGCCCGTGACGTTGCCGTTGGCCGGACCGCACGCACTCCCGTAGCTCGCCGAAATGACGTTGATCGTGTCGATGCACTGCTCTGCCTCACACACTTGGCCGGGGTCGCAGGATGCGGCCTCACCGCACTGCTTGATATTGAGCATCCACTTCGTCGACGCTTGAAGCATGCATGCTGCCCAGTTCTTGCCTTTGCCGAGCGGTGCCACGGCCAGGCAAGCCTGCATATCGATACTGAACCGCTGGTTAGCAGCATCGCGACAGGCCAGGAATTCCGTCTTCTTGCAGAACGGACCTTTCTTGTTGTTGGCTTGGGCGGTCAGGAGCTTGAGCTGCTGCGGGGGCGGGGGCGCGACCTCACAACCCAAAGGCTCCCCTGCGCATGCGTGAAGCGCTGCCCAGTGCTCCCCCATCGTCGTCTCGTCTTCCGAATTGGCCAGCGCTTCCCCAAGCTGGGTCGCGCACGCTTCCAGCAACGGCAGCTGCGCCTCCGTGATCACCGCGTCGCAATGGTCCAGCGTCGACGCAGCCGCATCGCACTCGGTCCACGGGCTCTGCTCGTAGACCGTCGTCACCCCGTCGCTTTCACACGACTCCGCGGTGCACGGGTTGTGGTCGTTCATCGGACAGGCCGCCGAGCATTCGACCGTTGTCGTCCTTTCCTCGGTACAATCACCGTCTGATACCGCGACTTTCGCCTCGGCGATGCCTGCCTCGGTGCAATGAAGCTCCGTCTTCGCAGACGTGGGATCGCTGAGCACACCACTCGTGGCCGTCCACTGGTAGGAAAGCGGCTTCGGCGCCTCGTCGGCATCGCTACCCTTGGCCGCCAGCTGGGTCGATTCACCTACCAGCACTTCCGCCGCACCCGATTCCACCGACAGCTCCGGGCACTCATTCAGGTAGCCGGTAGCCAACAGGCTTCCGGTCTTCGGCGATCCTTTGCACTGAAGCGTGAAGGCGACTTGCGACGTCCCGCCGGCCGTAATCGCGAACGGAGCGGAACCTTTGCAGTGCAGCACGCCGTCGACGCTCTCTCCTTCGGCCACGACCTCGTATGCCGTGCCCGCAGGCAGATTGTCGAACGTCGTCGACGCTTTGCTGCTCACATGAACGTCCACCTTCTTCTCGCGTTTGAAAGCGTTCGGTCCGGTCACCGTGAAGTCGATGTAGGCGAGCACGGTGCCCTGCAGGTTGATTTCGAAGGAAGCCACACCGGGCGGTCCTTCATTTCCGTCTCCCTTCTCGCCTGGTGTCTCGCCGCTGCAGCCCCATAGGGCGGCCCCGGCCACGAGCAACGCCGCCCAAGGCGCGGCACCGCTCCGACAAGGTTGTTTCGTTTGCGTGGTTGCCGTCATTTGCTACTCCCGTGAGCTCCATCACTCGCGCAGCAAAGCGCGAGCGCCGACAACGCCCTCCCCATGAGGGTTTTGTGCTGAGCTCGTCCCACCTAGCTAGGAAGCGCCGCGGCAACTTCTTGCACGAGCGTGTCGCAGCGCTTTCGCGTTGCGACGCGTGCCAGCGGCTTCACCCAAGGCACCTTCAGGCATCGAAATGGCCGATAACGAAGATTGCGTCGCCCGCCAGTCGCCGGGCCGCGCCGGCTGACGGCGTTTTGGATGACCTATCCGTCGCTGCTGACCTCAACAGCGCCTCCTCATCTCAGGCTGCCCGGCTCGAAACCTGGACCGACGACGATCCGGATAGAGTTTCGGACACGAACGTGCGCCAGCTCCCCTCGCTCGACCATCGCGTAAACCGATGCGGAGCACACGCGAAGGATGGCGGCGGCCTCCTTCACCGTGAGCAGCCAGCGAGGCGCGGCGCCCTCACCCGACGTCAGCCCATGTTCTACGACTCCGCCTGAGCCCTCCGCAGGACCGGCACCAAGCGTCGCAGCGCGTAGCAAGGATGTAACAAGCCGCGCGCGTTCAGAAGCAAACCGTTGTGACCGATGGACTCGGCCGCGGGTTCCAACTCGAACGATTGCCAACGCTTGCGAATCGCTGCAATCCTCAGTGAGCACATCAAATCCGGCCAGTCGCGAGCGCTTCAAATCCGGCCAGTCGCAGGACCAGGACAAATGTTGTTTATCGCGAGGGGTCCTCGGTGGCCAAACCTTCGGCAGCCGCGGAGCCCGTCTTCGTACGCCA
>DATEDZ010000369.1:0-29859 GCA_035281385.1 Polyangiaceae bacterium | reverse complement strand
TAGGAGGCTGGTGTTTTTCAAACCCAGCCTCCTAGGTTTCTGGTTCTCAGGGAGGAGGCACGCGCCTCCTCCCCTCAAGAAGCAAAGCTTCTTGAGCCTCCCCTCTACGCGGCGGCTCCGCCGATTTGGACAGCTGGTGTTCACACCAGCCTTCTAGCCCTCTCATCCTCCAGGGCCTAGAAACGCTGCGGCCCGCCGAGAGGGGGGCCGCAGCGTCCGGCTATTGGTTGCGCGGGTGCGCAACCCCAACGGAACGGGCGGGGGTTTCTGGGACGCGACCTCGACCCCGGGAGCCGCCAATCCCCCGCCTAGACACCGGCGGCGCACTGGTGCGGCGCTTTCCACGGCCGGGGCTGGCTGCAAGCTTATAAGTATTTGAAATATTTGAGTAATCGAGCGTTGATTAACGTGCCTCCTGCTCACATTGACAGGGCTCGGAGGCCAGCACTAAAACCCCCGCGAGCGTTGTGATTTTCCGCGGTTTTTGCGGTAGGTCACGGCCTGAAGAGCGAGTCGAAAGTCGATGCTCGAGCTGTACGCCCCGATGTTCATCATGTTCGCCATCGTCGCGGTGATCTGCACCGCGATGTTCGCTGGCGGGCATTTCGTCGGTCCGAAGAACCCGACCCCTGAGAAACAGATGCCGTTCGAGTGCGGCAACGACACCCCCGGTGCTCGCGACGTCAAGATGAACGTGAAGTTCTACCTGACCGCGATTCTGTTCGTGGTGTTCGACATCGAAGTCGTCTTCATGTACCCGTGGGCCGCCCTGTTCAAGGGACTGGGCTGGTTCGGCGTGCTGACGATGTTCTCGTTCATCTTCGCGCTGATCGTGGCGCTCGCCTATTGCTGGAGAAAAGGAGCCCTGGAATGGGAGAGCTGAAGGCGACCGCGACCTCGATCCTCGAGCCGGGTCAGCAGTCGGGCTTCGCGACCACGAAGTTCGAGTCGCTACTGGCCTGGGCCCAGAAGTACTCGCTGTTCATGAATCCGTTCGTGACCGCCTGCTGCGGGATGGAATTCATGGCGGTTTCGAGCCCCCGCTACGACTTTTCGCGCTTCGGCTCGGAAGCTCCGCGCTTCTCGCCGAGGCAGAGCGACCTGCTCTGGGTGGTGGGCACCATCGTCCAGCGTCAGGCGCCCATCTTGAAGCGCATCTACGAGCAGATGGCCGAGCCCAAGTGGGTCCTGGCTTTCGGTACTTGCGCCTCGACCGGCGGTTTTTACGACAACTACGCGTGCGTGGCGGGTATCGACAAGATCATCCCCTGCGACGTGTACGTGCCCGGCTGCCCCCCGCGTCCTGAAGCGGTACTGGACGGGCTGATGCTGCTGCAGGACAAGATTCAACGCGGTGATCGCACGCCCGGCATCGTGAAGCCGCGTATCGACCCGGTGCAGGAGCCCAACACGGCTCTGATCCAGCTTCGGCGCTCGCGCTCCTCTCGCCCCCCGGCCTGACATCATGAGCAAAGCGCTAATCGAGCTGGTTCGAAAAAACTTCCCCGACGCAGTGCTGGAGAGCCATTCCCAGCTGGGCGACGACACGCTGGTGCTCAAGCCCTCGAGCTGGAAAGAGGTCTGCGCGTTTCTGCGCGACAATCAGCAGAGCGACATGAACATGCTGACCGACCTCACGGCGGTCGACTATCTGGATCGCGAGCCGCGCTTCGAGGTGGTGGCGCACCTGGTCTCGCTGAATCGCGGACATCGCCTGCGCCTGAAGGCGCGCGTCGGTGACCGTGACGGGGAGACGGTCGAGATCGACACCTTGACCGAGCTGTGGGCGAGCGCCAATTGGCTGGAGCGCGAGTGCTACGACATGCTGGGCGTCCGCTTCGTCGGTCACCCGGATCTGCGCCGCATCCTGCTCTACCCCGAGTTCGAGGGGTATCCGCTGCGCCGGGACTATCCGGCCGACAAGATCCAACCGCTGCTCGAGTACCGCGACGTGCCGAATACCGAGAAAATCGCGCCGTTCGGGCCCGAGGAAGGCATGTCGTTCGGGCGTCAAACCCACAGCAGCAGCCCCTCCGACGACGACTCACGGGTGAACTGAGCGATGGAACCCCTCGATCAAGATCTGGACGCAGCCGAGCTCGAGCTACCTACCGAGCCGATGTTGCTCAACGTCGGCCCCGCGCACCCGGCCATGCACGGCACGGTGCGCATCGTGATGGAGCTGTCGGGCGAGATCATCGAGCGCTGTGACGTGCAGGTCGGTTACCTGCATCGCGGCTTCGAGAAGATGTGTGAGCGCGGCACCTGGACGCAGGTGTTCCCCTACGTGGATCGCTGCAACTACGTCTCGCCGATGCTCAACAACGTGGGCTTCGCGCTGGCGTGCGAGAAGCTGCTCGGCATCACGGTGCCCGAGCGCTGCCAGTGGTACCGCATGATCCTGGGTGAGCTGGCGCGCATGAGCGACCACTTGACCTGCGACGGCGCTATGGCCATGGAGCTCGGCGCTTTTACGCCCTTTCTGTGGATGATCAAGGGCCGCGAGATGGTCTGGGAGGTCATGGAGGAGGAGACCGGCGCGCGCCTGACTCACAGCTTCGGGCGCGTGGGCGGCATGGCGGCGCCTCCGACCGACGGCTTCAAGGAGCACGTGCGCGCGGTCGTGAAGCACATCCTGTCGATCATCGAGGAGGTCGAGCGGCTGCTGCTAGGCAACCGCATCTTCCTGGATCGGCTCGAGAACGTCGGCGTCATCAGCGCCGCGGACGCTATCTCGCTCGGTTGGACCGGACCGTGCCTGCGCGCCAGCGGGGTGCCCTACGACGTGCGCAAGGCGCACCCGTACATGAAGTACGGGGAGGTCGAGTTCGACGTGCCGGTCGGCAGCACCAGCGACTCGTTCGATCGCTTCATGGTGCGGCTGGCGGAGATGCGCCAGAGCGCGCGCATCATCGAGCAGTGCCTGGAGCGCATGCCCGATTCCGGCCCGGTCAACGTGGACGATCCGCGCGTCATCCTCCCCCCCAAAGAGGAGGTCTACAACACGATCGAAGGCACGATTCAGCACTTCAAGATCGTGATGGAAGGTCTGAAATTGCCGGCCGGTGAGGTGTACTCGTACACCGAGGGCGGTAACGGCGAGCTGGGCTTCTACCTGGTGAGCGACGGCAGCGGCACGCCCTACCGCGTGCGCATTCGTCCCCCATGCTTTTTGATCACTGGCGGTCTCGAGCGCGTGATCACGGGTCAAATGATGGCCGACGTGGTGCCGAGCTTCGGCTCGCTGAACATGATCGGCGGAGAGTGCGATCGCTAAAATCGGCGGGCGTCCTCAGCGGATGCCAAACGGTCTAAGTCAAGATGCCCAGCTTCAAGTTAGACGACAAGGACATACCCTTCGAGCCCGGTGACACCATCATCCGGGCCGCTCACCGCGTTGGCGTGGACGTGCCGCACTACTGCTGGCACCCGGGCCTCAGCGTCGCGGCCAACTGCCGCATGTGCCTGGTGGAGATCATGCCGCCGCCCGGACGTCCGGCGATGCTGCTCGACGTCCTGGCCTGGGACGAGCAGAAGCAGAGCTACATCCCGCAGAAGAAGCCCAAGCTGCAGCCCGCCTGCCAGCAGGCCGCGGCCGACGGCCTGGTGGTCAAGAGCCAGACCAGTGAGCATGCGGTGCGGGCGCGCGCCTCGGTGCAAGAGATGCTGCTGCTGAATCACCCGGTGGATTGCCCGATCTGCGACCAGGCGGGCGAGTGCCGGCTGCAGGACTACTGGCTGGAGCATCAGGGCTCCAAGAAGCGCATGCACGACGAGCCGATCCACAAGCCCAAGGGCGTCGTGTTCGGTCCGACCATCGTCTACGACGCCGAGCGCTGCATCATGTGCACCCGCTGCATCCGCGTCTCCGACGAGCTCGCCAAGGATCCGGTGCTCAGCATGCGTGAGCGCGGCAACCTGAACGAGATCACGGTGGCGCCCGGTCGAAAGCTCGATCACGCCTACACCTTGATGACCGAGTACGTGTGCCCGGTCGGCGCGCTCACCTCGAGCGACTTCCGCTTCAAGGCGCGCGTCTGGTTCCTGCGTTCGGCGCGCAGCACTTGCGTGGGCTGCGCTACCGGCTGCAGCTCCTTCACCGACTTCGATCCGCGGAGCCAGAAGGTCCACCGCTATCGGCCGCGTGAGAACCCCCAGGTCAACAAATACTGGATGTGCGACGACGGCATGCTCGACTACCAGCGCATTCACCAGAACCGCGTGCTCGAGGCGCGCATCAAGGGCGAGGGTGCGAGCGACGCTACTGCCTTGGAAAAGGCCGCCGATCTGATCCAGGGCGCGGCGCCCCAGAAGATCGCGCTCTTGCTCTCCGCCGAGCACTCGAACGAGGACAACCAGGCGCTGCTCGACCTGGGTAAGGCGCTCGGTGCTCTGCAGATCTACTACACTGGCCGCCCGCACGGGCAGGGCGACGACATCCTACGCAGCCCCGACAAGAATCCGAACACCGTAGGCGTGCTGGCGGTGTCGGGCGGTCGCGCCAAACCGTTCGCAGACCTTTCGCAGGCGCTCAAGGACGGCAAGGTCGGAGTGCTCGTTGCGCTCGGCTCCGCAGTCGACAACCCGAACGACGCTTTCGCCCTGAAAGAGGCCAAGAGCTTCGTGGCCCTGTCCACGCACGAAGGGCCGATCGCGGATCACGCCAGCGTGGTCCTGCCTGCGAGCAGCTGGGCGGAAGCCGACGGCACCTTCGTCAACCGGACCGGCCTGACGCAGGAGAGCGACCGCGCCATCGCGCCGCAGGGTCAGTCGCGCCCCGCGTACCGCTGGGTGCAGGAGCTGGCCAAGCTACTCAGCTTGACGCTGCCCTGGAAGAAGGTGGCAGAGCTCCGGACTTCGAGCCAGACGACTGGACCTGTGCGCGCGCCATCCGTGTCGCCTCCGGGGGCCGAGTGATGAACGACATCGCCGTTTTCGCGATCAAGTTCGTGGCGATCGGCTTCGCGGTCGCGATGTTCGCGATGAATCTCGCGGTAGTCCTGACTTGGGTCGATCGCCGCCAAGGCGCCATGATTCAGGATCGCGTGGGTCCGAACCGCGCGGTGGCCTGGCTGCCGACCAAGCTCGCGCAGGCGATGGCCGTGGGCCCGGCACTGCTGCTCGCAGCGAGCGTGATCGGTTACTGCTTCACTCACGAGGTGAAGGGTGCGGCTCAAGAACAGCGCGGCATGCTGTTCAGCCAGCTCGCGGTGCTGCTGATCTGGCTCACCGGTTGCGTCATCGCGTCCCAGGTCAAGGCGCGCGGGCCGCGCTCGAGCTTCGACTTGTGGATCCAGACGTTGGGGGAGCCGCGCTACATCTTCTTCGGTGGTCTGATCGCGCATCTGGCGCTGTTCTTCGCTTCGATCGCGCTGCGCGGTCGCGAGGCCGGCGTCACGCTCAGCAGCATCACCTCTTCGGCTGGTCCCTTCTTGTTCGCGTTCACGGCGCTCGCCGGCGCGGTCTACGCCGCCCACGCCATCCGCAAGCTGCCGCGGGTCGGCCTGCGCCTGGCCGGCCTGCTGCATCCCGCGGCCGACGGCCTGAAGACGTTGTTCAAGGAAGACTTCATTCCGCCGAACGCGGATCGCTTCCTATTCAACTTGGCTCCGTTCATCTCGTTCTTCCCGGCGTTGGTCGTGCTGGCCTGCGTGCCGTTCGCCGACACGCTGTGCTTTGCCACCGACGAGAAGGGCAAGATCCTCCTGAGCCAGCTGGCCAGCCAGGTTCCGTCCGTCGGTGTCTGCACGGAAGGCGCGCTGAAGATTCAGGTCATCGACCTCAACATCGGCATCCTCTACTTCTTCGCCATCGCCGGTACCGGCATCGTGGGCGCGGCCCTGGCCGGGTGGGCCAGTGACAACAAGTACAGCCTGCTGGGCGGTCTGCGCGCCGCCAGCCAGATGGTCAGCTACGAGGTCACGATGGGCCTGACCCTGATCGGCATGATCATGGTCTACGGCACGCTGCAAGTGGACGAGATGATCCTGTGGCAGCAGCAGAACACTTGGGGCGTGTTCGCGCAGCCGCTGGCCTTCATTCTGTTCTTCGCCGCGGCGGTGGCCGAGTCGAAGCGCATCCCGTTCGACATTCCGGAAGGTGAGAGCGAGATCGTGGCAGGCTACTTCACCGAGTACGCCGGGATGAAGTTCGCGATGTTCTTCTTCGCCGAGTACATCGCGGTGGTCACCGCCAGCGCTTTGATGGCGGCGGTGTTCTTCGGTGGCTGGAGCCTGCCGTTCGTGCTGCGCGACGGCATCCACTTCAGCATCGGAGGCGCGGCGCTGTTCGATGCGTCGCTGTCGCACGGCGCCGTGGTGGCGCTCGGCGCGCTCGGCTTCATCTTCAAGACCATCGTGCTGTGCTGGCTGCAGCTGACGATCCGCTGGACGCTGCCGCGTTTTCGCTACGATCAGCTGATGCGGCTCGGCTGGCGCAAGCTGCTGCCGGCCTCGCTCGCCAACATTCTTTTGACCGGCTTCGTGGTGATGGCCATTCAGAGCGCGGGTCCGGTGGTATGGCGCGCCATGGATGTGCTGAGCAACCTGTGCAACCTCGTGATCGCGGCGGCGGGCATCGGCCTTTTGGTCTGGCTGGCGGTGTTCCTCAGCACGCCGCGCAAACGTAAGCAGAATCTTTCCACCACCTCCGCGCAGTACGCGGCCGAGGTCGGCGGCACTCGAACAGCTCGGATGGGAGCATGACCGAAACAAGCAAAACGCTGGGCCCTCGCAAAGTCAGTGGCGTGCCGATCGCACGGCCCGGCCGCGGTGCGGGCGTCCAGACTTACATCCCGGAGATCGCCAAGGGGCTGGCGATCACCATGAAGCACTTCTTCCACAATACGAAGGAGATGGTGTTTCAGCAGCGCAACGATCCGGTACTCGAGGCCATCGAGGACGGCGTGAGCACGCTCAGCTATCCGGAGCAGCGCCGCCCTTACCCGACGCGCTTCCGCGGCCTGCATCGCTTGACGCACCGTGAGGACGGCTCGCCGCGCTGTGTGGCCTGTCTGTGCTGCTCCACGGCCTGTCCGGCGCAGTGCATCTACATCGAAGCCGGGGAGTACCCGGAAGGCGACGAGAAGCGCGGTTACGAGCGCTTCCCCAAGCGCTTCGTGATCGACGAGCTCAGGTGCATCTTCTGCGGTTTTTGCGTGGAAGCGTGTCCGTGCGACGCCATCCGCATGGACACCGGCATGCACGCGGCACCCTACGACTCGCGCGACCAATTCATCTTCGAAAAAGACCTGCTGATGACCTTCCCCGGCCGCGACGGCTCCTTCGCTACCGCCAACCCCCGCCACGAACCCGGCGACGCCAGCCACCCCGGCATCGACCGCACCCACGGCCACTGAGGTCGGGGATGAGGGCGAGTGCGGGTTAAGGTTTGGGCTAAGGGTAAAGCTAAGGGTTGAGAGGGTGGTTGGGATTGGGATGGGGTGCGCCCTAGTCCCCTGCTCGGACCCCCACTTCCACCTTAGCCTTGGCCTTAGCTCACACCCCAGCCCGCACTCGAACCCCTGCTATAGTGCGCGGCGGTGACTGATTACGAAGTCGTCATAGGACTCGAGGTCCATGCCCAGCTGCTGACGAAGACGAAGCTCTTCTGTGGCTGCAGCACGAATTTTGGGCAGCCGCCGAATACGAATGTGTGTCCAGTTTGTCTCGGTTTGCCGGGGTCGCTGCCGGTCATCAACGGTGCCGCCGTGGAGATGGCGGTCAAGACCGCGCTGGCGCTCGGCTGCACGGTGCACGAAAGCAGCATCTTCGCTCGCAAGAACTACTTCTATCCAGATCTGCCCAAGGGCTACCAGATCAGCCAGTACGAGGAGCCGTTCTCGACCCGAGGCCACCTCGATATCGAGGTCGAAGGCCAGATCAAGCGCGTCGGTATCACGCGGGCGCACATGGAAGAGGACGCGGGCAAGAACCTGCACGGTATGGGTGGCGACTCCGTCGTGGACCTGAACCGCGCTGGCGTGCCGCTGGTCGAGATCGTCGGCGAGCCGGATCTGCGCTCGAGCAGTGAAGCCGCAGCCTACCTGCGAGCGCTACGCGACCTTTTGGTGTTCACCGGCGTCAACGACGGTAACCTGGAGGAGGGTAGCTTTCGCTGCGATGCCAACGTCTCGCTCCGCCCCCGCGGCGAAGACAAGCTCGGTACGCGCTGCGAGCTGAAGAACATCAACTCCTTCCGCTTCGTGCAGCGCGCCATCGACGCGGAGGTCGCGCGCCAGACCGCCATTCTGGACGCCGGCGGCAAGATCACCCAGGAAACCCGCAGCTTCAACCCGGACACCGGGCAAACCGCGACCCTGCGCTCCAAGGAAGACGCGCACGATTACCGCTACTTCCCGGAACCCGACTTGCCTCCGCTCAGGATCGAGCAAGCGCTCCTCGAGCGCGCCAAGTCCGAAATGCCCGAGTCGCCAGCGGCGCTGCGTGCTCGCTGGACCCAAGAGCTGGGTCTGCCGCTGGCGATCGCGGTCACGCTCAGCGGCCATCCCGCCTATGCCAGGTTCTTCGAGAGCGCCAGGCAGGGCGTGAAGGACGCGGTGAAGGTAGCCAACATGGTCGCCAATGACGTGCTGCGCAGCGCCAAGACGCATGGCCTCGAGGCGACCTTCAGCGTGACCCCCGAGCAGGTGCGCGAGCTTCACAGTTTGATCGATTCCGGACAGATCAGCGGCAAGCAGGCCAAGGAGGTGTTTGCCGCGATTGCGGGGAATCACGGGAAATCTCCCGCGGAAGTGGTGCAGGAGAAGGGCCTGAAGCTGGTATCCGACGCAGGCGCCATCGAAGGCGTCGTGCGCAAGGTCGTGGCAAGCTTTCCGAACCAAGTGGCGAGCGTCAAATCCGGCAAGAAAGGCATCACCGGGTTTCTGGTTGGTCAGGTCATGAAGGAAACCAGCGGCTCGGCCGATCCCAAGCTCGTAAGCGAGATTCTCAGCAAGTTGATTGCAGAGTCCTGATGAGCGCACCTCTGCCAATCCGTGAGCCGAAACCCCCATGGCTGAAGGTGCGTGCGCCGGGCGGAGACAACTACGCGCGCATCAAGCAAACGCTGCGCAGCCTCGACCTGAACACGGTGTGTGAAGAGGCGCGCTGCCCCAACGTGGGCGAATGCTGGAGCGCCGGGACTGCCACCATCATGGTGCTGGGCCACACCTGCACGCGCGGCTGCCGTTTCTGTGCCGTCACCACGGGTCAGCCGGGCGGAGTAGTGGACCCGCGTGAGCCCGTGCACGTGGCCCGCGCCATCGCCAAGCTGTCGCTCAAGTACGTGGTGTTAACCATGGTGGATCGCGACGACCTGCTCGACGGCGGAGCGGCGCACGTGGGTCAGACCATCGCCGAGCTGCGGCAGCGCTGCCCGGAGCTGCTCGTCGAGGCTTTGGTCGGTGACTTCGGGGGCCGCAAGCGCGACCTCGACACGCTGTTCGAGTCGGCGCCCGACGTGTTTGCACACAATATCGAGGTCACGCGCAGGCTCACTCCGAAGATTCGCGATCAGCGCTGCGACTACGACCTTTCGCTCGACGTGCTGCGCTACGCGAAGGAGCGAGCCAGCGGTCGTTACGTAAAAAGCTCGATCATGGTCGGCATCGGGGAGACCGACGACGAAGTGCTCGAAACGCTTTCGGATCTGCGCCACGCCGGCGTGGACATCGTCACCCTGGGGCAATATCTGCGCCCCACGTCCAAGCACGCGCCGGTGACGCGCTACGTCGAGCCAGAGACCTTTGCTCACTACGAGCGTGAAGCCAAAGCGCTTGGATTTGCTTTCGTCGCTTCGGGACCCTTGGTGCGCTCCAGCTACCACGCTGCCGAAGGCTTCGTGGCCGCGCAGCTCGAACCCACCGCATCACCCGAACGACCCTTACCAACCCTTTCAGATAGCCCCCCGCTCATTCCCGCCTCATCCCTCATCCGCCGCTAACGAGAAAACAGGGAGGCGGGGAGGCGGGGAGGATTTTGTTGTCTGAGCACCCAGCCAAAAATTCTGGTCTCCCCGTCTCCCCGCCTCCCTGTTGATTCCCCTCGCAGATTGAGGGCGGCGCGACTAGCATCCCAACTGGTTTTACCACTAGGTCTCCCAGCCCATGTCGGTTCCGAACGAAAGCCTCCTCGGTAAGGTTGCCACTCGGCTCAGCAGGCCGCCTTCGTACGCCTCGGGCACAGGGAAAGCCTCGATCCTGAGCATCGCCGCCGCCTCCTACGGCTGGAAGTCGAACGGGGACGAGGTTACCCAGCCGACCGGGTTCGACCCGGAGGCCGCCCGCCTGTTCGAGTCGGTGGTGGAAGCTGCCTTCCTGGTGGCCAACGCGGACGGCGAGTTCGACGAGGCTGAACAATCCGCCTTCCGCCACGTCGTGGTTACGGCCTGCTCGGGCCTGGTGGTGGAGCGACAGGTGTCTGCACTGCTGGCGGATTTGACCGATCAGCTCGCCGAAGATGGCATGGACAAGCGCCTGCTCATGGTGTCTAGGAGCATCGTGCGGGAGGATCAAGCACGCGAGGTGCTGCGCATCGCGTCGCTCTTGGCGCACGTCTCCGGTGGTGTCAGCAACGTCGAGCGCGACGTGCTGCTCAAGCTCGCCGGGGAGCTGAAGCTCGATTCGACTGCGGTCGAGGCCGCAGTGAAAGAAGCTGCCAGCGTCGTCGCTGATTAGATCTCGGAGAGCTCGTTCCCGTGGCAGATGAGGCAAGTTTTTCAGCACCCCCGAGTCCGAACAGGTGCTCGTCCGAGTCTCGCGACCGCGGGATCGGACCGCAACGGTCACCGGTCTCGCCGGTTTGGTTTCTGTGGGTGGTTCCTGCCCTCGCCGATCGTGATCTGTTCTTCCAAGGACTCCCGCGTCTTGTCGGGCTGGGGCGCTTGCCCCAGCTAGCTCGCCTCTGCTCATGAATCCCAAAGTACGCACGTCCCCCGTCAGCTCGCAGAGTGCCGAGATCGTCAGCGCGCTTCGCTCCGATGGAACGCTGGATCCGGAGCATGATCCCCGCCTGACCGAGCAGCAAGTCGAGCACCTTTACCGGCACATGGTGACCACGCGCCAGCTGGACGAGCGGTTGGTGCAGCTGCAGCGTCAGGGCCGGATCGGCTTCCACGTGGGCTCGCTGGGTGAGGAAGCCTCGATCCTGGGTTCGGCCTTCGCCATGGAGCCGGAGGACTTTTTGTTCCCGTGCTACCGGGAGTTCGGCGCGGCGCTGATGCGCGGTTTGCCGCTCCAGAAGTTCATCGACAACATGTTCGGCAACGCCAACGACACGGTGTTGGGACGGCAAATGCCGAACCACACCACGTGTCGAGACGTCGGCTGGTGCTCGATCAGCTCGCCCGTGGGCACGCAGATCACACAGGCCGTCGGCTTTGCCTGGGCGGCCAAGATCTCCAAGCAGAAGCCGGCGAGCCTCGTCTACTTCGGCGACGGGGCCACCTCCTCCTCCGACTTTCACAGTGGGGTGAACTTCGCAGGTGTCTTCAAGGTGCCGTGCGTGCTGCTCTGCCGCAACAACGGCTGGGCCATCAGCGTGCCGGTGGAGCGCCAGACGGCCACCAAGACTTTCGCGGAAAAGGCCGCTGCCTACGGTATCCCGGGCGTGCGTGTCGATGGCAATGATCTGTTCGCGATGGTGAGCGTGACGCGCCGTGCGCGTGAACGCGGCGCGCGCGGCGAGGGGCCGACGCTGATCGAGGCCATCACGTATCGCATGGGCGGCCACTCGACGAGCGACGACCCGAAGGCCTACCGTGGCGCCGCCGAGCTCGAACCGTGGGCGGCGCGCGATCCCATCGAACGAGTGCGTGACTACCTGGCCAAGCGTGGAGACTGGGACGAACCGCGCGAACGCGCGCTAGTCGCCGAGATCGACGCGCGCTTTCGCGAGGCGGTATCGATCGCCGAGCGCACCCCAACGCCCCCCCTCGAGTCCATGTTCGAAGACGTTTACGAATCGCCCCCCTGGCATCTGGTCGAGCAGCGCCAGCAACTTCTGTCGGGCCCCAGAGCGCCTAGCTCGCATTGAGGTCATGCCTAGCTTCGCCCTCTTGAGTGGTCAGTGGTCAGTGGTCAGTGGTCAGACGAGAAACGCTGGATCGCCCTACTAACCACTAACCACTGACCACTAACCACTAAGACCCAACGCCTCCGCCCAATGCCGCAAATGAACATGGTTCAGTCGATCAACGACGCGCTGCGCGTCGCTATGCGTGCGGATCAGAACGTCGTCGTGCTGGGTGAGGACGTGGGCAAGGTCGGGGGCGTCTTCCGCGTCACGCAGGGCCTGTTCGACGAGTTCGGTGACGAACGCGTCATCGACACGCCGCTCAGCGAAAACGGTATCGTGGGCTGCGCGGTAGGGATGGGCCTCTACGGCATGAAGCCGGTCTGCGAGATCCAGTTCGCCGACTTCATCTGGCCGGCTTACGATCAGATCGTCAACGAGCTGGCCAAATACCGCTACCGTTCGGGCGGTGATCATTCGTGCAAGGTCGTGATCCGCACGCCGGTGGGCGGCGGTATCAAGGGCGGTCACTACCACTCGCAGCACCCCGAGTCGGCGTTCATTCACGTCCCCGGGCTCAAGGTGGTTTGCCCATCGAACCCGTATGACGCCAAGGGGCTGCTTTTGGCCAGTCTGGCGGACCCCGACCCGGTGATCTTCTTCGAACCGAAGCGGCTGTACCGGGCTGCCAAGGGTGACGTGCCCGAAGGCTCCTTCACTGTGCCGCTGGAGACCGCTCGGGTGGTCCGGCCTGGAACCAGCGTTACTGTGCTGGCGTACGGGGCCATGCTGTACGAAGCTTTGGACGCGGCTACCAAGGCCGCCGAGAAGGGGGTAAGTGCGGAGGTCATCGACCTTCGGACCCTGTGGCCCGTGGACATCAACACCATCATCGACAGCGTGAAGCGGACCGGTCGGCTCGTGATCGTCCATGAAGCGCCGCGTACCCTGGGTTTTGGGGCGGAGCTGCTATCGCTGGTCGTGGAGCGCGCCTTCTATCACTTGGAGGCGGCGCCGGTGCGCGTCACCGGTTTCGATACGCCGTTCCCGTACGCGCTCGAGATGGAGTATATGCCGCTTTCCCACCGGATTTTGCCCGCCCTGCTCGACGTTGCGAGGGCATGAGAGAGGTTTCTATGTCGAAGTTCGAGTTCAAGCTGCCGGACATTGGCGAAGGCGTCGCGGAGGGGGAGATCGTCAACTGGCTCGTCAATGACGGCGACAGCGTCAGCGAGAACCAGGAGATGGTCGAGGTGATGACCGACAAGGCGACGGTCACCATCGGCGCGCCCAAGACCGGGAAGGTTGCCGAGCGCCGTTTCAAGGTTGGCGACACCGTGCCGGTGGGTGACGTGCTGGTCGTGCTCGACGTCGGCGGTGACGCGGGTGCGGCTGCGCCCGCTCCGGCGCCGGCCAAGGCGCCGCCAGCTGCTGCGCCCGCTCCGGCCAAGGCCGAGACGACGGTGGCGAGCGCGGTCGGTGATCTGCGCGAGAGCTTGCCCGGCATGAGCAAGCCTGCGCCCGCTCCGAATGGAGACTACTTCAGTGACAAGCCCCTCGCGGCGCCGGCAACGCGCAAGCTCGCGCGCGAGCTGGGTGTCGATCTGAAGACGGTGACGCCGAGCGGTTCGGCCGGCCGCGTCACGCGTGAAGACGTGGAACGTGCTTCCAGTGGTGGTCGTGCCAGTGCTGGCGCGTACGCGCCCGCCGCGGCCCCGGCTGCGGCCCCCCAGGCGCCCTTGCCCGAAGCGGCGGGTCCGGTGCGCCGTGAGACGGACGAGCGCGTCCCGGTGCGTGGCATGCGCAAGCGGATCTGGGAGAATATGGCGCGGTCCAAGCACACCGCGGCGCACTTCAACTACGTCGACGAGGTCAACGTCAGTGAGCTGATCGCGGTGCGCGATCGCTTCAAGCCGCACGCCGAGCGTTCGGGCATCAAGCTCACGTTCTTGCCCTTCCTGATCAAAGCAGTGGTGGCGGCGCTCAAGCGCCATCCGCGCCTCAACTCGGTGGTGGACGAGGCGGCCATGGAGCACGTGATTCGCCACAACTACGACATCGGCATCGCGGTTTCGACCGACGCCGGCCTGATGGTAGCTGCCCTGCGCGATGCCGATCGCCTGAGCATCGTCGAGATCGCCAAAGAGATCGAACGGCTCGGCGCCGCCGCCAAGAATGGGAAGATCCAAAAGGAGGATCTGGGCGGCACCTCGTTCACCATCTCCTCACTCGGCAAGCTCGGCGGCTTGCTGGCGCCGCCGATCATCAACTACCCCGAGGTCGGCATCATGGGCGTGCACGCCATCAAGCGAAAGCCGGTCGTCAAGGGCGACCAGATCGTGATCGGCGACGTCATGATGCTCACCTGGTCCTTCGATCATCGCATCATCGACGGGGACGTCGGTGCCGGTTTCGCGCAGGAGATCATCGGCTACCTCGAACAGCCCGATCGCTTGCTCGTCGAAATGAGCTGAGCGGAGCCCGGACATTCAAATCCGGCTCAACCGCTTGAATCAGCGTGACGCCAGAAACCGGAGGCGGGTCGGGGGCCTCGCCGATCCGCGTGAAAAGCCACGCCTATTTCGGTCGGCGGGCCGGGCGCGTCGCTCCCCGCCCGCGGTATCGGCGGCGTGGCTCGCCGGAGGCCCTTTAAAGGTGTAGTTTGTCCAAGATGCGTAGGACCGTGGTCTCGTGCGAGGCCGCACACGAATGAGAACAGTTCTGCCCCTCCCGGTGCTGACCCTGGTGCTCGGTACGAGCGGCCTCGTGTACGCCCAGGCTGCGGCGGAGCCTACCCCGGCGCAGGTGAAGACCGCCGCCGAGGCCTTCGACCAGGGTCGCGAGGCGTACAAGGCCGAGGAGTACGTCGACGCCGCCGAGCAATTCGAGAAGGCAGATAACAACGCGCCCAGCTCGGCTGCCATCGAGCTAGCGGTGCGTGCCCGCGACAAGGCGGGCGAGCTGGATCGCGCGGCTACGTTGCTGGCGCTGGCGCTGAAACGTCATCCCGATGACGAAAATCTACAGAAGCTCTGGCCCGACATCCTGAAGCGCGCGACCGAAACGCTGTACGAGCTCAACGTGACCTGCGATCCACCGTGCGACCTGACGGTGGGCGGCAAGATCACCCACGGCGCTCCCGACATCCAGCGCACCCTTTACGTGGCGCCCGGTGCGCTGACGGTGCGCGCGGGCTGGTCGGACAATCGCGGCGATTCCAAGCAAGTGCAAGCGGAAGCGGGTGGCAAGGGCGAGGTGAGCTTCGTCGCCCCGACCACGGCCGCCTCAGCCAGCATGGCCAAGGACCCTACCGAACCAGTGGCCGCGGGGCCAACCGCTGGCCCCACGAAGGACGAGGGTTCCACCAAGAAGTCGTCGGGGCTACCGCCGGCCGTGGTCTACGTGGGCGCCGGGCTCACCGTGGTTGCGGGCGGCATCCTCACCTGGAGCGGCATCGACACCGTCAACAACCCGGGCGCCGACGCGGTCGAGAAGGCTTGTCGCGGCAAGGGTGAGTCCTGCCCCGAGTACCAGACGGGCCTGGACAAGCAGATGCGCACGAACGTGCTGATCGGTGTCACGGCAGGTCTGGGCGCCGTCACGATCGTCATCGCCGCCGCGGCGACTGACTGGAGTGGTGGCAAGAGCAGTGAGGCTGCTCCCCCGGCTTCGGCCAAGCTGAAGCGTCATTCGTTCGACGTAACGCCCTGGGCATCGCTCGATGGTGGCGGTCTTCAGGCCTTCGGAAGGTTCTGAGGCGACTCGTGGGTGCTAGGCTCTTCGATCCCGGCGTGGGCCGCCAGCGCGTCGATCGCTACGAGCTGATGGGCGAGATTGCTTCCGGTGGGATGGCGACCGTCTACCTGGCGCGCCTGACCGGTATGGGCGGTTTCCAGCGCTTCGTGGCCATGAAGCGCCTGCACCCGCACCTGGCGACCGACAAGGAATTCGTCGAGATGTTCCTCGACGAGGCTCGCATTGCAGCGCGCATCCACCATCCCAACGTGGTCCCGATCCTCGAGGTAGGTGCCAGCCAGGTCGGTTACTACCTGGTGATGGAGTACATCGAGGGCGACACGCTGGCGCGGCTCTTGGCCCGCGCCGCCAGCGTCGGCAAACGGTTGCCGGTGTCGATTGCGCTGCGTGTTGCTATCGACATGCTCTCTGGCCTGCATGCCGCGCACGAGCTGCACGACGACTCGAACCAGCCGGTCAACCTGGTGCATCGCGATGTTTCGCCTCAAAACGTGCTGGTCGGGCAGGACGGCATCGCGCGTATTACCGACTTCGGCGTGGCGCGCGCCGCCAGTCGCATGACCGCCACGCGCGTCGGGCAGCTCAAGGGCAAGATCGCCTACATGGCGCCGGAGCAGGCGGCTGGGTCCGAAGAGCTGGATCGACGCGCCGACGTGTTCTCGGCCGGCATCGTGATTTGGGAGGCGCTGGCACAGAAGCGCCTGTTCAAGGCGGACAACGAGGCCGCCACGCTCTCGCGCGTGATCACCGAGCCCGTACCCCTGCTATTCCAGGTGGCGCCTCAAGTCAGCAAGGAAGTGAGCGGGGTCGTGATGCGTTCGCTCGATCGCGATCGCGACCGGCGCTTCCCCAGCTGTGCCGCTTTCGCTGACGCGCTCGAGGCTGCCGCGGCGCTCAAGGACAAGGTGGCAAGCCCGCGAGAGCTTGCGAGCTACGTCAACGAGGTGATGGGGCAGGAGATCGCGCAGCAGCGTGACAACGTGCGCACCTGGCTGGCGCACAGCGAGCCGACCGGAGCCACGCCGGGCGAGTTGCCACCGGGCAACATTCCTTCGTCCAGCGTTTCGGCTGCAGCGATCTCGCTCCCCGGCTATCTCGAACGCTCGCACAGCGGCGTGTCCGGCGCTTTGTCGTCGGTGCAGCAACCCAAGCGTTCGCGGATGCCGCTGGTGCTGGGCTCGCTGCTGCTCATCGGACTGCTCGGCGCCGGCGGTTTCATGTTCATGCGTTCGGCGCGCTCGGTCGGCGCCCCTTCCGGAACGCCGCCGGCCGAGCCGAGCGCCGCAGCCGCCGCTGCGACGCTGTCGGCCGCGCCAGCGCCGGTGACCGAATCCGCGAGCGCCGCAACGCCGCCCAGCAGTGCCGCTTCGTCCGACCTGCCGCCGCCCACGCCGGCGAGCGCGCTGCGCGCCGCGCCGGTGTCCAAGTCCGGCGGCCCCCAAGTTTCTCCGCGGCCCAGGAAGAAAAAGCCTTCGGATGACGTGGACTTGAGAAACCCGTACCGGTAGCGCTGACCGCCGCTTCGGCCGCGGCGTTGACAGACAGGGGGGTGGCTGCTACTTGTCCGCCGCCCAATCTCTCGGTCTCCAACGCGAAGTAATGTCGTCCTTTCGCGGGGTTAGCCCAGAACAGTCCAGGTCCGTTTGGCCGTCAAGAGAGTCTGCATCTTCACGGGGAATGCCAATCCCGAGCTAGCGAGCGACATCGCCAAGGTGCTCGATACGCCGCTCGGGGAGGCGCGCGTCTCGCGCTTCAGTGACGCCGAGACGTTCTGCGAGATCCGCGAGAACGTGCGCGGCCTCGACGTGTACATCGTGCAGCCGACGTCCTCGCCGGTGAACGACAATCTGATGGAGCTGCTGATCATGTGCGACGCCCTGCGGCGCGCGTCGGCGGCTTCGGTCACTGCGGTGATCCCGTACTACGGCTATGCCCGGCAGGATCGCAAGGTGGCACCTCGGACTCCCATCACGTCCAAGTTGGTCGCGGACTTGTTGGTAGCGGCGGGCGTCTCGCGCGTGGTGTCGGTGGATCTGCACGCCGGACAGATTCAGGGGTTCTTCAACATTCCTTTCGACCACCTGTACGCGCTACCGGTGTTTTTGCAGGACTACCTGGAGCACACGTTCGATCACAACACCGTGTTCGTGTCGCCGGATGCGGGCGGTGTGGAACGCACGCGCGCCTACTCGAAGCGGCTCGGTGCGTCTCTGGCCATCATCGACAAGCGGCGTGAGCGCGCCAATGTCAGCGAGGTCATGCACCTGATCGGCGACGTGCGCGACAAGGACTGCATCATCGTCGACGATCTGATCGACACGGCCGGCACGCTATGCAACGCCGCACGGGCCGTCATGAATGGCGGGGCGCGCCGGGTTTTTGCCTGCGCCACCCACGGCGTGCTGAGCGGCCCGGCCGTGCAGCGCATCGAGGAATCGCCGCTCGAGCAGGTCGTCGTGACCAACTCTGTCGCCCCCTCCGCTGAGACGCGGGCCAGCAAGAAAATCCGTTACATCTCGATTGCACGCCTGCTGGGCGAGGCAATCAGGCGTATTCACAACAGCGATTCGGTGAGCTCGCTCTTCGTATGAACGAGCGCACGTCACGGGTGGGTGGGCGGTTTCCCCGCTGAACCACCAAAGGTAGAAAAGCAGATGGAATCGATCAAAGTCAGTGCCAACCGTCGTAGCGAAAGCGGCAAGGGTGCCGCCAGCCGCCTGCGCGGCAAGGGGCAGATCCCGGCGGTGGCCTACGGCAAGCAGCTGCCGGCTCAGCCGCTCGCCGTTTCACCCGATACGCTCAAGGCGGTCTTCGCCAGCGCCTACGGCAACAACAACGTCATCGAGCTCGACGTCGAAGGTAAAGACAAGCTCACGGTGCTGCTACGCGACTACCAGTACCACCCCGTGTCGCGGCAGCTGCTCCACGCGGACTTCGTGCAGATCCACCTGGACCAGCCGGTCGACGTGGACGTGCCGCTGGAGCTGACCGGCAAGGCCGCGGGCCTGCTGCAAGGTGGCACCCTGCGCCAGGTTTTCCGCAAGCTGCCGATCCGGGCGTTGCCCAAGGACATCCCGATCAAGATCACGCACGACGTGACCGCGCTCGAGCTCGACCAGCACGTGGCCACCAAGGACCTGGGTTTGCCGGCCGGCGTGACCGTTCGGCTTCCGCCCGAGCAAACGGTCGCGGCGGTCGTCACCGAGGTGATCCGCATCGAGGAAGAAGCCGCTCCGGCTGCGGGCGCTGCGGCGGTACCGGGTGCTGCGGCGGCACCGGGCGCTGCTCCGGCTGCGGGCGCTGCTCCGGCTGCGGGCGCTGCTCCGGCTCCCGAAAAGAAGTAAGCCATGTTGCTGATCGCGGGGCTCGGCAACCCCGGGCCTCGCTATCAGGCAACCCGGCACAACCTCGGCTTTCGCGTCATCGACACGCTCGCGGACCAATGCGGCGTCGCCGCGTCCGCGTTTCGCGAGCGCTTTCACGGTGAGATCGCCAGTGCACGGCTCGGCACCGAGGAGCTCTTGCTGCTCCGGCCGCAGACCTTCATGAACGACTCGGGGCGCAGCGTTCAGGCGGCCTGTGCCTTCTACAAGATCAAGCCGGCCGAGGGCGGCCTCCTGGTCATCCACGACGAGCTCGACCTGCCCTTCGGTGACGTGCGTCTCAAGAAGGGGGGCGGAGACGCGGGAAACCGTGGGATCCGCTCGATCTCGGCGGCCCTGGGGCCCGATTACCTCAGAATTCGGCTCGGAATCGGCAGGCCCCCTCCGGACTTTCGGGGTGATCCCGCAGATTTCGTGCTACAAGCCTTCGCCCCCGAGGAGCAGGCGACGGTCACCGACATGATCGCCCGCGCCGCGGAGGCGGTCTCGCTCCTCACGAGCCAAGGGCTCGAGAAAGCGATGAACCGTACCAATCAGCGGCCCACGCGCTGACTGGCCGCCTCACCACCAGGTAGACGGTCAGCTCCTTGCTCCAGGCTCGTCCTGGGGCCCTCGGTCCAAGAGGAGACCACAACTGAATGGCAACGACACAAGCTGCGGGCAAACATGCCCGCGAATACGAAACCATCTACGTCCTGCGCCCCGACGTCGCTCGCGACAGCCAGGAAAAGATCGCGCAGCGCATGGGTGAAGCCGTGACGCGCGAGGGCGGCAAGCTGACGACCATCGAAAATTGGGGTCGCCGGCAGCTGGCTTACGCCGTCAAGAAGGCCAAGCGCGGCGTCTACGTCTACGTCAAGTATGTGGGCGGCGGCGGCGCCGTGGCCGAGGTCGAGCGCAACCTGCGCATGCTCGACGATGTGCTCAAGTACCAAACCGTGCAGGTGCGAGGCGACGTCGACGCTGGCGCGCTGGCCATCGACGCGGCGGCGCTCAAGTTCGAGGCCGTCGATCTGCCGGGCGAGGACGAGGTGGAGGATTCGATCGAACGCCAGCTCGGCTTCGAGGGCGGTCCGGAGCGCAGCTCGCGCGACGACCTGCCGCCGGACGACGAGGAAGAGTTCGAAAATCCGTTGGCCGAGCCGGAGGATGCGTGATGCGAGAGCAAACCCGAGACCGTGGCGACCGCGACATGCGCGGCGACAACGAAGGTCTGGTCAATGGCGGCCGCCGCCCGCGGCGCCGTGGCTGCACCTATTGCTCCGACGACGCGCAGCCCGTGGACTACAAGGATCCGCAGGCCTTGCGCTACTTCGTGACCGAGCGCGGCAAGATCGTGCCGCGCCGCATCTCCGGCCTGTGCGCCAAGCACCAGCGCAGTGTTCAGCTCGCCGTCAAGCGGGCCCGCAACATCGCGCTCTTGCCGTTCACCTCCAACGACTGAGCGGGAGCGCAGCATGGCAACTCAGATCAAGGTACTTTTGAAGAACGACGTGCCGAACCTGGGCCAAAGTGGTGAAGTCGTGCGCGTGCGCCCTGGCTACGCGCGTAACTTCCTGCTTTCGCGCGGGCTGGCAGTGCCGGCCACCGCTGGCAACCTGGCGCGAGTCGAGGACCTCAAGCGTCAAGTCGCGAGCCAAGCCAAGCAGGAGCTCGAGCAGGCAAACGCGCTTTCGGCGCAGCTGGCTGGCGCGAGCGTGAGCATCGAGCGCGCGGTCGGTGAAGAGAACAAGATGTACGGGTCGGTGACGACTAAGGACATCGAGGACGCTTTCACGAAGGCTGGCGTGAAGATCGATCGCAAGAAGATCGTCTTGAAGGAGGCGATCAAGGAGATCGGAACGTTCGACGTCCCGATCAAGCTTCACGGCAGCGTGACGGCTGCGTTGAAAGTTACGGTTACGAAGAAGAAGTAGGAGGTGGGGCGAGCGGGGCCGGGGCCCCGCGATGTGAGACCGGGCCCCACCGACCCGCCAGGAAAGTGAGCGAGCGAAGCGAGCGTGATGTAGCGTTGACAGAGCGCGGTCCTCTATGAGAGGGTCCGCGCTACGAAACCCCGGATGCTCCAGGCGTCCGGGGTTTCGTGCATTTAGCGCCCTGTTACTAAGTTGCTGACGACGTCTGGAGGAGCCCGTGGAGAAATTGAAGTGAAACGGGGGAGTAAATTGGTCAGTAATTTCGATTGGTTGTATCCTGACAGACAATGTCAGCTGCAGATTTGTTCAGGTAGGGGCAAACTAGGATGGTGAGCGCCGCCGAACACATCCGAAGCGTGAGCGATAGCGCTGGCGGACGCGTGCCGCCGAGCAATCTCGACGCGGAGGCGGCCGTGCTGAGCGCCACGCTGCTCGATCCGGATGCTTTCGATCGCGTGCAGGAGATCCTGCAGCCACAACACTTTTACGCCGACGCCAACCGCCGCATCTACGAGGCCATCGTCGAGCTGAACAGCACCGGCAGGCCGGTCGATATCGTCTCGGTGGCTGGCCTCTTGCGCGACAGGCAACGCCTGCAGCAGATTGGCGGCTCGCCCTATTTGGCGCAGCTCGCGGATGCGACGCCCGCGGTGGCGCATGTCGAGGCGCACGCCCAGGTGATCCGTGAAAAGTGGCGGGTGCGGCAGCTGATCAGCACGTGTCAGCGCTTCACTGCGCTCGGCTACTCGGACTACGGCGACGTTCAGGGCTTCATCGATCAGGCCGAGCAAGCGGTGTTCGACATCGCGCGCATCCCGGAGTCGTCGACCATCGTGCCCTTGAAGGACGCGGTGAAGGACGCCTTCAAGATCTTGGCCGACGCCGCGCAGCGCGGTGGCGGTATCACCGGTATCGAGAGCGGTTTCACGCTGTTCGACAAGCAGTGCTCGGGCCTGCACTCCGGGGACCTGTACATCGTGGCGGCGCGCCCGGGTATGGGTAAGAGCTCGCTGGCGCTCAACATTGCCCTCAACGTGGCGCGGCCTCGACAGGTCGAAGTCAGCGGTGAAAACGAGCCGTACCTGGAGGCTCCGGTGGAAGAGCCGGGCTACGGCGTGCTGTTCTGCTCGCTGGAAATGCCGAGCGAGCAGCTGGCGGCGCGTTTGCTGTCTTCGGAAGCGCGCGTCGACATGCAGAAGATCCGCAGCGGGCGCATGCAGCGTGACGACTGGAACAAGCTCACCGATGCCGCCGCGCGCCTGGGGCGCCTGCCGCTCTGGCTCGACGACACGCCGGCGCTCACCCTGCTCGACCTGCGCGCCAAGATCCGCCGCCTGCAGGCGGAGATCAGTCGCGGCGGTGACAGCGGTATGCCGGCCAAGAAATTGGGGCTGGTGGTGATCGATTATCTGCAGCTGATGCAGGGCCGGCGTGACGCGGGCAGCCGCGAGCAGGAGATCAGCGAGATCTCCCGGGGTTTGAAGGGGCTCGCCAAAGAGATGGGCGTGCCTGTCATCGCGCTCAGCCAGCTGAACCGCGCGGTCGAGACGCGTACCACCAAGGACAAGCGCCCTCAGCTCAGCGACTTGCGCGAATCGGGCGCCATCGAGCAGGACGCCGACACCATCATCTTCATCTACCGCGACGAGTACTACTTCCGAGACAGCCCGGACAAAGGCGTGGCCGAGCTGATCATCGCCAAGCAGCGCAACGGTCCGACCGGCAAGGTGATGGTCAAGTTCACGAGCGAGTACACGCGCTTCGACAACCTCGCCCAAGACGAATACAACTTCGATGATCTTGATGAGTACAATCCGGGGGCTGGCGCGTAGTCGCGGGTGTCTTGGTTTCGTCTCGGCGGCCCACGCGCCCCGCGTACTTCGCGGGCTCAACCACGGGTTTTGCGCCCGGCCTCGCCGGGGTTTCGACCCGCCTCTCGTTCGCGATCGTGATCTGCTGGTGCCAAGGTCGGGTGAGGTCCTTCCAAGCTCGCGCTACGCGCTCGCTCACCGGCTGGATGACACCATTAGGCCGAGCAGCCCTTGGTAGAGTTGGTGCAGGGCTAGCGCGGTGAGCACTAGCTTCACCATCAGGCGGAAGGGTTTTTGGGGGATGCGATCGAGCAGGCGGGTGCCGATGGCCGAGCCTGCGACGGCGCAGAGGCACAGTGCGGCGCAGGGCAGCAGGTAACGGGGCAGATCGAAGCCGCGCAGGCCGAACAGCAGGACCTTGCTTGCGTGCTGAACGACTTGGCAAGCGGCCATGGTGGCGATCATCGCTTGAGAGCCGAGCCCCAGCGCCAGGATGAACGGGCCCAGCAAGGGACCGGTCGCCCCGACCAGGCTCGAGAAGAAACCCACCAGCGCTCCGCCGATCGGCAGCGCGCGCCGTCCCGTGGCGCTCGCCTGAATCGAGAAGAATGATTTGAGCCAGGTGGCGGCCAGGACGAAGAGGCCGATACCGACGCGGCTGGCACCCACCGGCACGTAACCAAGCAGCGCGATGCCGAGCGCACCGGCAGGCAGCAGTGGCCACACGAAGCGCCACACCGCCGGCCAGTCGATGTGCCGCCGCAGAAAGAAAGCGCGCGAGCCGTTCGCCACCAGCTGCACGACGCCATGCACTGGAATGGCAACGACCGGCTCGAAGCGCAGCAGCATGAAAGCGAGTAGCAGCATGCCGCCCACCATGCCCATCACGCCGGACACGATCGAGGTAAGCATCGTCACCGCGCCGAGCTCGAGCCAGTAGGTGAGGTCGGGCGACATGGTGAGTGACGAAGACTACAGAAACAGCTTCTCCGAGAGCTCTTGCATCAGCTCATCGAGCCCGCGGTGCGTGGCGGCGCTGACCAGCCGTAGCTCGACTCCGAGCTTCTTGAAGTCCTCTCGCAGCGCCGGATAGACCTCGACCACGTCGGGCAAGTCTGCTTTGGTCAGCGCCACGACCTCGGGGCGGCCCGCCAGATCAGGATTGAAGCTGAGCAGCTCGCGCCGAATCACGTGATAGTCGTCGGCCGGGCTTCTACCCGGCTCGTCGGACAGCGTGATCAAGTGCAAGAGCACGCGCGTGCGCTCCAGATGTCGCAAGAAACGCGTGCCCAGGCCCGCGCCCTCGCTCGCCCCCGGGATCAGCCCCGGAATATCCGCGATCACGAAGCTTCGCCCTAAACCGGAGCGCGTGTCGCCGATCGTGACCACGCCCAGGTGGGGGACCAGCGTGGTGAAGGGATAGTCAGCGACCTTGGGACGCGCGCGGCTGACCGCGCTGATCAGGGTGCTTTTGCCCACGTTGGGGAAACCGAGCAGGCCCACGTCGGCCATCACCCGCAGCTCCAGGCGTAGCTCGCGGTTCTGGCCGGGCTCACCGCGTTCGAACTTGCGTGGCGCCCGATCGGTCGGCGTGGCGAAATGCTTGTTGCCGCGTCCACCTCTACCGCCGACCGCCACCACGAAGCGCTCGTTTGGACGCACCAGCTCGCACAGCTTCTCGTGCGTTTCCTGGTCGAACACCACGGTACCGACCGGGACCCGCAGCTCGGTGTCCTCACCGCCACGGCCATAGCAGTCCTTGCCTTGGCCGGGGGCGCCGTGGGCGGCTCGCACCGCGCTCAGGTGTGTCAACTCGTACAGGGTGTTGACGCCCGAGTCGGCGACGAGCACCACGTCTCCTCCACGCCCACCGTCGCCGCCCGCCGGCCCGCCGAACGGCACATATTTCTCACGGCGGAAGGCGGCGCAGCCGTTGCCGCCGTTTCCGGCGTAAGCGCTGAGGGTGCACTCGTCGATGAACTTCAAGGCAGGGGGCGCCTCACATCATCTTGCCGTCGAGCGGGATACGCACCACCACACCGCCCATCACATCGCCCAGCTTGAAGTCCTTGCGCGGGCTGTCCTTGTGCTGGTTGTGGCAGGTGACGCACGCTTCGGCGACTGCCACGTCGGGATAAACTGCCGTGAAGAACTTGCGCTCGCCGAGCACTTCTTCGGCGTAGAAGTTTTGCTTCGCATTCTTGCTTACTGCCTCCAGCCCTTTCCGTTCCGCGTCGGTCGCAGCGCTGTTTTTCTTGTTCACGGGCCACGGCGAGAGCAACGCGTAGCTGAAACGCGCCCCATTTTTTTGTGTAATCTCGGCGCCCATGCGTAGCATCTGAGCTGGGAGCGGCAGCGTCTTTTCGTCCTCCCAGTGCTCCGTCGCTTTGACGATGTTATGCTCGTTCTGCATGCGCGTGACCACCTTTTGGGCGTACGCCGTGCGGTCAGCTTCGATCACGGCGTGAATCGCGTCCGCCACGTCCTGGGGCGGAATACCCACGCTTTCGGCTTCGCGCTTACTGCAGCCCAAGAAAATCAGCGCTGCAAACACGAAAACTGGCTTCCTGCGACCGCGATCCATTGATTGTTCTCCTGGACGGGTCCGACGCGGTTGGCGACCTTGTGCCGTCATGCGGGTCTGACGCTCGCATCTTAGTCATGGCCGACGCCGCTATGCAACCCAACCCGCGCTCACGGAGCCTTCCGGCGCCGCACGAGCTCGAGCGTCTTCGCCTCGCGCCTAGGTTTCGTTTGGAAGTTCCCGGAAGCGAGCTCTGCGTCGCTTAGGGCGGCGAAAGTGAAACCCAATCCGTGGCAGCCTTGGCACACGCTGCGCGCCAGCTTGTCGGGCGGGCGCAAGTTGTCGTTCTGATTGTGCTCCACGATGACTCGAGCATGTCCCCCCAGGTTGATGGAGCTTCGTGGCAGGTGACAGGTGGCACACGAGACGCCAGACCCCGCGGGGGCGCGCCCGGCGAGCTCGTCACGCCACAGCTTGGCGTGCGATGAGGCTGCGTAGGCGCGACTGTGTACGTCGTCGTGGCACTCGACGCAGGCTTCGAAGGCAGCCCTTTTGGTTTCAAAGCCATGCGCACCGTGACAGCTACCGCAGCCGAGCTCGCGGCTGCGCGCCTTGTCCTTCATGGGCAATCGCGCCAGAGCAGGCTGCATGGCAGGTAGATTGCGTTCGAGGCGCATGCCATGGCGGCCGTGTAGAAACCCCCGAACCTCGAGCTCGTGACACTCCTTGCAGCCCTCGGGCCCAGGCTGATCGGACCAAGCGTCCTGGCTCGGCGCGTGGCAAGAGCGACAATTCACGCCGGCGCGCGCGTGGCTACTCGAGGCCCAGTCCTCGACGACCATTGTTCCGGTCGCGGCGGCGCTGCGCGGGCCGTTCTGGTCGCTCGCCGCGAGCGCCCGCGGTTTCGGACGGGTCGCCACGAAGAACGCGGACAGGTTGCGCTCGGGAACCTTGGCGGGGCTCAGTATCGGCGGCTCATCGAGATGTCGCGCTACGTAGTCCTCGTAGAGGGCGCGATTGTCGTGGTAGCGATGGCACGCGGTCGTGGCGCAGCCCGCCGGGTCGAAGCCAGCGTGGCTGGGTCGCTCTTTGGCGATATCGGCGTGACATGCCTGGCAAAAGTCCGCAGGCAGCGTGACGCCCGTGACGCGCGTCACGTCCGGAACGTGCTCAGCGTGACAGGTCACGCAGCGCAGGGCGTCTATCTTGGCGAGCATCCACGAGTTGCGCGGGTCAGCGAAGACCCCCGGCCGGTGAGCGTCGATGCCTTCGCCCAGTTCGTCGGCGTGACAGCGGAGGCACGCCTGCTGCTCGACGCCGGCAAACGGCGTATGGCAGGCGTTGCAATCGCTTTCGATTTGGTAGTGACCGTCGCTGGTGCGTCCCGGAACGTAGATCGGCCTGAGCTTCTGGCTGTAGATCGCCCCTGACAGCGCGCTGAAGAGCACCACTGCCACAAGCACGCCTGTCTGCCACCGCCAGAACGATCCCATCAGAAGTAGTAGACCTTCAGCACGTGGATGGCGACGAGCGCCGGCAGGATCCAGACCAGGAGCAGGTGCGCAGCAGTGAGCAGCCGGTTCCACGAGGGCTTTTGAGGTGCTCGCCAGGCCAGCGCGCCGAGCAGGGCGCCCGTAAGCAGCACGGCCAGGAATACCTCCATCAGCGCCTGGTTGAAGCTATGCCCGTGGCGTAGCCCCGTGTGGAGCACGAGCACGCCGGCCGAAGCCGTAGCGAGCAGCGCGTGCACACCGCGCCAGAAGCGGTAGCTACCCGCCGCAAAGCGGCGCCAACGCTTGCGCATCGGTAAGACGAGGCTCGCGGCCGCTAGGCCTGTCAGCGCATAGCCCGAAACCTGCTTCCACGTCGCATCGAGCAGCAACCTATCGAAGATAGTGGGCGCGCTGAAGCTCCGCCCCACTGCGATAGCTGGCACGAACAAGACCGCTAGTAGCAGCAGCGCAGTCATCAATGCGCCCAGCCCGAGCCCGAGTCCGGCACCACTGCCCGAAAGCGCGGTTTCGCGCGGCATGCCGATCAGCGCTGCGACCACCGTAGCGCATGCGCCACAACCCTGGCAGGCCCCGGTGCGTTCACGCAGTTGTTCGAACGTGGTGTGTCCCTCGGTCATCGCTTGCCGCAACATGCCGCAACTGACGCCCATACACGCGCAAATCATAGTCGAATCGAGCCAGGCCGCGCCATCGGCCACTGGGCGAGCTGACCATAGCCGGCCCTGGCGTCGAAAGCGCCACAGCTGCCACGGCCAAAGCCGTTCGCGTCGCGCCAGTGTCTGCTGCACGCGCTCGATCTCGTCCCACTCGCCGATCGCGCTCACGCCAACCAGTCGGCCCTTCGCAATGACCAGTCGCCGGAGCTTGTTGCCGGGTTCACCGTAGACGATCTCCTGCTTTGCGTCGTTCCGTGCTGCCCGCCAGATGCTCGTCACGGGCACCTTCACTACCTTCAGCCTCAAGTAATGATCGGAGCCGTGGTATTTGGCTCGGCCGCCCGCGATGTTGGTTGCAGCCACCTTGGCCTGTTCGATGCCCGGCGCGAGCAGGCCGTAGACCTCCCCGCGGTGTTCGGCACATTCACCCACCGCGTAGATCCTGCGATCGGAGGTGCGCATGCGATCGTCGACCTTGATTCCCTGGCCGACGGCGAGACCGGCTTCCCGTGCCAGGCGCGTGTTGCGTTCGATGCCCGTGCAGATGATCAACGTGTCGCACTCGATGCGCTCACCGCTGGTCAGCTTGACACCACTGATCTCGCCGCTGCCCTCCAGGCCGGTGATGGTCTCGCGCAGCAAGATCTCGATGCCCGCGCCGCGGATCTGTCCCTGTAGCAGCTCTGCTGCGGCGCTGTCGAGCTCGCGGTTCATGAGGTTCACACCTCGATGAACGACAATCACGCGCGTCTCGGGATTCTGCGTCTTCAGTGCACGCGCCACCTCCACGCCTAGCGCGCCGCCGCCTAGCACCACCGAACAGCGACTCTGTAGCGCGTTCGTCATCAGCGTCTGCGCGTCGTTCACATCCCGATAGGTGTAGACCCCCAGCATTTGCACCTGGGCCAGTGCGGGCACGTGTGGCGACGAGCCGGTAGCCAGCACCAGGCTGTCGTAGTACTCGCGTTTGCCGACCGCGTTGATGACCGCGTGGCCGATGCGATCGATGGCGGCGACGCGATTGTTGATGCGAAGCTGTAGTCGGCCCGACTCGAGCAGCGGCGCGGGATTGACGATCTTGTCCCAATCGATGTCGCCGGCCAGTAGCTCGGAGAGCAGCACGCGGTTGTACGGCTCCCAAGGTTCTGCTCCGTAGAGAATCACCGAAAGGTCCGGCCTGCGAAAGAGCACCTCTCGGGCGGTGTGAATGCCGACTGGACCTGCCCCCACCACGATCACGGCGCCAACTTGGCCTGGCACCGGCAACGAGCTGCGGGCGGGTGGCCAGCTGCTCGGGCTCGGCGATGGAACACTGCGGAGCGGCGGCGAGGTGCCGGTGCGTGCTGGCGCGGGCTGCAGGCTCGGCTTCGGGGGCGTTTGGCCGGGGGACATCCTGTAACTGGCCGTTTGATCGGTGGAGTGTGCCCCGCAGGCTAGCTGAAAACCGTGCAGAGTCCGAGCTATGGCTGCAGCGCGGCCCCTTCCCTGCGGAACTTGCCGAATCGACGTGTCAGGAGCCGGGCGATCCTATAGAAGGACAATTGGGGCCGGAGCTCGGAGCGCGGCCACCCGGTAAGAGGGCTCATGCACGGTATTATCTTCGGAGAACTGAAGAAGCTCATCGACATGAGGCTCGGCGGCGACACCTGGCGCGAGCTGCTGAAGGATGCTGGCCTCGACTCCAAGGTCTACATGCCCGTCACCGAATACCCCGACCAAGAGGCGGTGGCTCTCATGGGTGCCATTGCGGCTCGCACCGGCAAGGAGCCGCGCACCGTCCTCGAAGAGTTCGGCGAGTTCATTGCGCCCGACCTATTGGCGCTGTACCGCCACATGGTCAAACCCGACTGGCGAACGCTGGAGCTGCTGGAGAACACCGAGCAGACGATCCACCGCGTTGTGCGCCTGCGAAACCCTGGTGCTCGGCCGCCCGAGCTGCGGACTGACCGCGAGGGCGAAGAAGTGCTGATCACTTATAGCTCCTCGCGCCGCATGTGCGGCGTCGCTATCGGCATCGTACGCGGGCTTGCGCGTCACTACAACGAGACCATCGACGTCCGGGAGCTGAGCTGTATGCACGACGGGGCCAATGCCTGCAGGATCCTCGTCAAGCGCTCTTGACCGCGCTGGCAGGGACTCGCGGGAGCACTAGGCTCGAGTTGGGCGGAAATCATTAGCTGATCTTGGTGTGGATGCCCCCACCCCGTCCATCCTCGCGCTGCGCGCTGCGGGCGGGCGGCCTGCCCCCAAATCGCCCGCTACGCGGGCTCAGGGGGAGGGAGAGCTAT
>DATEDZ010000368.1:0-37352 GCA_035281385.1 Polyangiaceae bacterium | reverse complement strand
CGTGGCCGGCCAGGCCATCGGGGCGGCACTCGGCGCACAGTGCAGTCCCGCGCCCGAAGTGACGGAGGCGGAGCAGGACTCGGTCGACGCGCTGAACTTCACCACTGGGCGGCCCGTCTCCGGCGGCGGCGAGCTGCTGGTCGTGGCCGGCGGCCCCTTCTTCCAACAGCTGGAAGGCTACGTAGAAGAGCAGGGCATCTCGCCGCTGTACTTGAAGGTCGACGTCCCCGCGAACTCGCAAGCGTTCCTGAAGCGTGAGGATGGCTTGGCCGTCGTGAGTAGCACGATCGAAGACGACGTTTCGCACGACTTCTTCATCATTCAGTTCATGCGCGATCCGCAAAGCGGCTCGCTCGTGCTCAATGCGCAAGGCTTCTGGCTCAGCGGCACGACCGCGGCCTCGTTCCTGATGCTCAACGGCATCCTGCCCGCGCTCTCCACCTACGATAAGGCCTGGTACGCCTACGAGTGGACCGACGGCAACGGCGACTTTACGCCGCAGCTAGGCGAAATCGTCCTCCGAAACTCGGGCCTTTGAACGCGCTCACGGATCCGAAAGCGATCAGTGGCACGGGGCAGGGCGGCTGCTAGGCTCGCGCATCGCATCGGACCCCTGCGTATTTCTGCTGTCGCCGGTCAACTTGAGCGGCAAGCGCGGACAGATGTTGCTGAGCCCGAGGTCGAACGCAGCGCTCGCTCAGCAGCTGCGTTCGGCCGAAGGAGCGCCGCTCGGCGAGACTTTCAGCTTCGTGAGCGGGCTGTACTTTCGAGGCAAGCTCGCCTACGCGCGCGCTTTCGGTAAACCGGTCGCCGCGCGGCCTGCGGCGTTCATCATCAGCGCGGGCGGCGGGCTGTGCGACCTCGACGAACGCGTGCATGCCGCGCGTCTCTTGGGCTGGGCCAGTGTCTCCATCGACGATCAGAATCCGCATTTCGCGGTGCCGCTCGTGCGTCATACGAGCGCGCTGCTCGATGCTTATCCAGAGTCGGCGCGCTTCGTGCTGCTGGGTAGCTTGGCGTCGAACAAGTACGTGGCGCCGCTGCTGGAGGTTTTGGGTGAGCGAGCGCTGTTTCCCTCGCTATTTCTGGGCATGGGCGACATGCAGCGCGGCGCCCTTCTGCTCCAGGCGGCGCGCGAGGGCCGGGAGCTCGCCTATGAGCCGTTGTCCGGCGCTCGAAGACGCTGGTAGACCTTCCGGTCGCAATTGGTGAGAAAATGCTGGGCTCCGGCTCACTTCGGCGGGGGGAGCTAGCGCGGCTGCGGCACGATGCGGATGTAGGGCCGCGGCGCCTTCCAGCCGTCCGGATACTTTTGCTTGGCTTCGTCGTCGGACACCGAGCCGGCGATGATCACGTCGTCGCCCTGCTTCCAGTTTACCGGCGTCGCTACTTTGTGCTTGGCGGTGAGCTGCAGCGAGTCGATCACGCGCAGCACCTCGTCGAAGTTGCGTCCGGTGGTCATCGGGTAGACCAAGATCAGCTTGATCTTCTTGTCCGGTCCGACCACGAACACGTTGCGCACGGTTTGATTGTCGGCGGCCGTGCGACCTTGAGAGGTGGCATTCAGGTCGGCGGGCAGCATGCCCCAGGCCTTGGCGACCTTCAGCTCGGGATCGCCGATCATCGGGTAGTTCGGGGCGTGCCCTTGGGTCTCTTCGATGTCCTTGGACCACTTGGAGTGGGCGTCGACCGGATCCACGCTCAGGCCGATGACCTTGACGTTGCGCTTTTCGAACTCGGGCTTCAGCTTTGCCATGTAACCGAGCTCGGTGGTGCAGACCGGCGTGAAATCCTTGGGGTGCGAGAACAGCACGACCCAGCTGTCTCCGCTCCACTCGTGGAAGCGAATCTTACCCGTGGTGGTGTCTGCCTCGAAGTCGGGGGCGGTTTCGCCAATACGAAGTGTCATGATCAATCCTCCTAGTTCGGCGTTACTTGCCGTTCAGAGCCAAAAGGGCCTGGGTTCGCGAGCTGACGCTTAGCTTCCTGAATGCCCGGTACAGGTGCGTCTCCACGGTTTCAACCGAAATTGCATAGCCCTGCGATGATACGCACGAGCATGCACGCAAGTTACGAGGAATCTCGGTCGCCAGTGGGCAAGTGCCAACAATCATACTATCGCCTGATGCTCGAGCTGACCGCCATTCGACGCGGGCGTCAGGCCCTGGGCGCTGTGTCAAAACAGCGCAGCGGTGCGTGTCGCACTTCGCGGTATTGTTCGCGCGCCAGAACGGGCGCATGGTTCAGCCATGAAAGCATGCTCCACGATCCTCATCGGCGCGCTCGTGGTCGCGAGCGCTGCGTGCAACACCGATCCTGCCAAGGACAAACCCAAGGCGACCGTCAGTGAGCCGGCCGCGAGCCCGCCCCCGGTCGAAACCTCCATTCAAGCCGCGCAGCCGGCCACTCCTGCTGCCGCAGCGGCCAGCGCCCAGACCTTGGTCTTCGACGAGAAGAGCTCCCGCATCGACTTCGTCGGCGCGAAGGTCACGAGCAAGCACGACGGGAAGTTCAACACCTTCCGCGGCACGATCCAGAACGTCGACAACGACCCGACCAAGAGCTCGGCCACGGTGGAGATCGACCTGGCCTCCCTCACCGCCGACGATCCCAAGCTCACCCAGCACTTGAAGTCGCCCGACTTCTTCGATGTCGCCAAGTACCCCAAGGCGATTTTCAAGACCACGTCGATCAAGCCAGGCGGGGAAGCGGGCGCCACGCATACCGTTACCGGCAACCTGGAGCTGCATGGCGTGACCAAGCAGATCGCGTTCCCGGCCAAGATCAAGACCAGCGGCGATGCGGTTCAGGTCGAAGCCGAGTTCGCCATCAACCGCAAGGACTTCGGCATCACCTACCCCGGCATGGCCAACGACCTGATCAAGGACGACGTCCTGCTCAAGCTGAAGCTGAACGGCAAGAAGGCCTGAGCCGAGCCGGCTGACGACTGCATCTGGGAAGCAACAATCGCGTGACTGGATGATGCCGAGCTGCTCGCGGCGTCGGCTGCTGTCGTAGGCTGCAGACCTCGCGTGACTTCGGTCTACGGTTCTGGATTGATTTGTGGCTTCCGTCTGGCGACCAGGACGGCTTGTGACGCCGATTCTCCCGAAGAGCCCAGCGAAAGCCAGCCCTGCTGGCTGCATTTCAACCTGAGCGACTCGCGCGCCAGGTCCTGGCTCCAGGCCAGAAGCGAGATGCCCGAGGAGGCTCGTGAGCTGCTGCTCGGTGCAAACGCTCGCATCCATGTCGAGCTGCTACCGGGTGCGATCGCAGCAGTGCTCGGCGACCTGTATCACGACTTCGATCACGATCCCGAACGCCTGGGCACCTTGCGGCTCTACGTGGACAGCAAGCAGCTGCTCAGCGGTCGCACACATCCGCTCAAGTCCGTGGACGTGCTGAGACGCGAGTTGCCGCGGCTCAGCGAGCCCCTGTCGCCGTGCGCGCTCTTGACGCTGATGATCGAGCGGCTCGCGGACTCGGTGGCCAAAGTCACGGCCGAGCTGGCGGAGCAGGTGGACGACGCGGAGGATCGCATCCTCGAAGGCAGGCACGCCGGTCAGGGCACGCCGCTCGGCAAGCTGCGCAGGTTGGTGGCCAAATTGCGGCGACTGGCCGGAGCGAATCGAGCCGCGCTGTCGTCACTCCCAAGTACGCTGCCCGGCTTGTACGACGCCGAACAATGGCAAGCGTTGCGCTCGGCGATCGACCAACTGGACGCCGTCGGTCAGGATCTGGAGCTGGTGCAGGAGCGCGCCCGGCTGCTGCAGGAGGAGATCGCATCCAAAATGAGCGAGGCGACCAGTCGCAACCTATTCGTGCTGTCGATCGTCACCACCACGCTCCTGCCGATCACGCTCATCACCGGCATTTTTGGCATGAATCTGCGCGGTCTGCCCTTCGCCGACAGTCCGCACGGGTTTCAGGTCGTGATGCTGGTCATCGGCGGGACGATCGCACTCGCGCTTTGGTTGCTGCGCCGCATCGGAGCGTTTTGAGCCTGGCAACGGGCTCCAGGCTCCGGGCTGCAGGCTTCGGCCCAAGACGAGATTAGGCAGAGTCCCAGGACTTGGTGAGTGCCCGAGGGCGTGCCTTGATGGCCATCGAAAGTACGTGCTCCTGCGCGTCCGGGCGGGGACCGTCACCAGCAAGAGGCGGGCGGCTGTAGCTACCGTCGGCGTTCATCTCGTAGGCACCGCAGTCCTCGTGCGCCAGCGGCCAGATGCACTCCTCCAGTATCTGACGTCGCACTGCCTCGTTGACGATGGGAAAGAACAGCTCCACGCGGCGGTCGAGGTTGCGCGGCATCCAGTCGGCCGACGCCAAGAACAGCTGCTCGTCGCCGTCGACGCCGAACGCAAAAACGCGTTCGTGCTCCAGGAATCGTCCCAGCAGCGAGCGCACGCGGATGTTGTCGGAAATGCCCGGCACGCGCGGGCATAGTGCGCACGGACCGCGCACCACCAAGTCGATCAGGACTCCGTCGCAGGAGGCGCGATACAGGGCGCGAATCACGTCGGGGTCGACCAACGCGTTCATTTTCGCGAAGATCCGGCCGCCCTGCCCGCCTTTAGCGCGCCGCGATTGCTCGGCGATCAGCTCCAAGAGCTTGCCGCGCAATGCCAGCGGAGCAACCGACAACGTCCGATAGCGGGGCGCGGACGAGAAACCGGACAGCGAATTGAACAGCTCGGACACGTCCTCGCCGATCCGCGAATCGCACGTGAGCAGCGCGATGTCGGTGTACACGCGAGCGGTTGCTGCGTTGTAGTTGCCAGTCGACAGGTGCACGTAGCGACGCAAGTCCGCACCCTCACGCCGCACGATGAGTAGCGCCTTGGCGTGCGTCTTGACGTCCGCCGCACTGTAGAAGACGTGGGCTCCAACGCGTTCCAGCGCGCGCGCCCAAGCAACGTTGTTGGCCTCGTCGAAGCGCGCTTTGAGCTCGATCGAAACCGCCACCTGTTTGCCGTTTTCGGCGGCGCGCACGAGCGCTCGAATGGCTTCGGCATCGGAGCCAGCGCGGTACAAGGTCATCTTGATGGCCAAAACGCCCGGGTCCGTGGCCGCAAACGCCAAGAGCTCGAGCACGGGCGCGAAGGAGTCATACGGGTGGTGCAGGCAGATGTCGGCCGTCTGGATAGCCGCGAAAGGATCGGCCTTGTCGAGCCACGAAAGCGGCGCGCGCTGTACCAGCGGCGGATCGCGAAGCTCGGGCCGCGCCAGCCCCGCCAGCTGAAACAAGCCCGACAAGCCCAGCGGCCCTTGCGCCTCGTACACGTCGTCGGCTTCTATCTCGAGCTTGTCCAAGAGCAACTGACGAATGTGCGGAGGCAGGCGCGGCGACACCTCGAGCCTGACTGCCGCACCAAAGCGACGCCGGCGCACACTGCGGTCCACCGCCGACAGCAAATCGTCCGCGACGTCCTCGAGCACGTCGAGGTCCATGTCGCGCGTGACGCGAAACGGGTAGTAGCCCTGAATCTCCAGGCCCGGAAATAGGTCGTCGAGATGCTCGCCGATCAGCTCCTCCATCAGCACGAAGTCGCTGGCCTCCTCCGGTCGAGCGGCGCCAATGGCCACGAAGCGCGGCAAGATCTCCGGAACTTTGACGCGAGCAAAGCGGTGCTCGCGGCTCGAAGGATCGTTCAGCTCGACCGCCAACGAGAGCGATAGGTTCGACAGGAATGGAAACGGATGCACCGGATCTACCCCGAGCGGCGTGAGCACCGGAAACACCGACGTGCGAAAGTACTGCCGCGCCCAGGCCTTTTCCTCCGACGAAAGCTGCTCGAAGGCCCGCACACGGATGCCGGCCTCGAGCAGCGCGGGCACCAGAGCCTCGTGGTACAGCGAGGAAGCCTCATTGAGTTGGCGCTGCCCGACCTTCTTGATCTGAGCGAGCAGCTCTCGCACCTCGATGCCGTCGGCCTGCTGACTGGCCACGCTGGCGTCGAGTTGCTCGTGCAGGCCCGAGACTCGAATCATGTAGAACTCGTCGAGGTTGGAGCCGAAGATGGCCAAGAACTTCAGCCGCTCGAGCAGCGGCCAGCGCGCGTCACGAGCTTGATCGAGCACTCGCTCATTGAACGCGAGCCACGACAGCTCACGATTCACGTAAAGTGATGGATCATGAAGCTCCAAGCTCGTGGGCGAGGCGTCGGCAAGCATGCGCTGGTGTGGGGCGACACCGGGCTCGTAGCCGTGTTGCTCCATCGTCGTAGTCACGAATCTGCGAAGATCGCGTGACGTTCTTTCGCGTGACGACCAGTCACCGGCGCACTGACGCGGCGCGGACGCATGCCGCGCGATCGCCACGCAATCGTTGGCTAGAGCAGGTTTAATCGCGCATTCGTCGTGCCGAAACTTCCAGCACGTTGCTCGCACGGCACGCGCTGCACACACCGAGGGAGTTATTGTCACGCGCGATTCGCAGCAGCGCGGACGCACAAGGAGGATCACATGAAAGAGCTCCCGCAGCGCAGCTTGATTTTGCTCGGCGTCATGGCGGCCCTGATGGGTTGTCAAAGCCAGCCGCTCACCGGCGGTCACGACGAGAATGTCGCCGTAAGCGACGCACCGCTGGCCTTCGGCGTTCCGAAGGCGTTCAAATCGGGGAAGCACGACCAGCTCAAGGTGCAGCTCGGTCCACGTCCGTTTTACCTGGTCGACGACATGGACGAAGTCGCTCTCAAGAACAAGCTCGACTCTTGTACGGAAAAAGCGCAGAAACCATCCGACTTCTCGATCGGCCACCGCGGCGCGTGCCTACAGTTTCCTGAGCACACCAAAGAGTCGTACGAAGCAGCGGCACGCATGGGCGCCGGCATCATCGAGTGCGATGTGACCTTCACGAAGGACCGTCAGCTGGTCTGTCGGCACTCACAGTGTGATCTGCACACCACGACCAACATCTTGACCACGCCACTAGCCGACAAATGCAGGCAGCCGTTCGTGCCTGCGGATCCGGTGGCGGGCACACCCGCGTCGGCCACCTGCTGCACCAGCGACATCACGCTGGCCGAGTTCAAGACGCTGTGCGGCAAGATGGATGCCTTCAATCCCCGAGGCACGACGGTGGCGGAGTACCTGGACGGAACGCCCAACTTCCGCACCGACCTCTACGCCACGTGCGGCACGCTCGTGACCCACTCCGAAAGCATCCAGCTGATCTCGAGCCTGGGTCGCAAGTTCACGCCGGAGCTCAAGGCCGCCAGCGTGACCATGCCCTTCGAAGGTGACTACACCCAGGAGGACTACGCGCAGCAGATGATCGATGAGTACAAGGCTCTGGGCATCTCTCCGCGCAAGGTCTGGGCGCAATCGTTCAACCGCAACGACGTTTTGTATTGGCTCGCTCAGGAGCCAGCCTTCGGCAGACAAGGCGTCTACCTGGATGATCGCGTCGATTTTCCGGGTGGTTACGAGACTGCGGTCGCGGGCATGCCTGAAGTGGCCGCACAAGGAGTAAGCATCATCGCCCCACCAATGTGGGCGCTGGTCACTGTCGAAGGCGGCAAGATCGTGCCCTCGAGCTATGCCAAGGCCGCCAAAGCTGCCGGGCTCGACATCATCACCTGGACGCTGGAGCGCTCGGGACCGCTGGCAACCGGCGGCGGTTACTATTACCAGTCCGTGACTCCCGTCACCAACAACGACGGTGACACCTTCAATCTCCTCGACGTGCTGGCACGGAAGGTCGGGGTGCTGGGCGTCTTCTCGGATTGGCCTGCAACGACTACCTACTACGCCAACTGCATGGGTCTCTGACCCACTACAAGCCAGGATCGGCGCCTAGCGGCCTGACCGAAGCGGCGACGTCGCTGCGCGGCGTCGTGAGGACCCTTAGCGCCCGCTGGCGCAGGCTGCGCGCGTCGAGCTCGTGACGGCGCAGCACGTCGGAGTTGGCCCCACAGGCTGGCAGACCCTCCACTGCAAACCGATGCAGACGCGGCACGCGCGTGCCGACGGGACCGGCCAGTAGCTCCGCGATGCGATCACCCTGTCCCCCTTGCAGGTAGTGGTTGTCGAGCGAGAAGACGTGCCGGGCGTGCCCCACGGTGCGCAGCAGCCACCAGGGGCTGACGTGGTTGAGCCAGGGCAGATCTACCACGCCCACTGAAAGACCGTCTTCAGCCAGCATCTCGGCCGCTCGCCAGGCCTCGCTGAGCAGCGTCGGTCCGTAACCGATGAAAATGGCGTCGTTACCAGCCCGAAGCACGTGACCAACGCCGAGCTCGAGCGGTCGGTCCGCAACCTGGTAGGGCACCTCGCACGGAACGCTCTCCAGCCGGAGCCAGGCCGGACCGCGGTGCTCGTGCAGACACCACGCTAGCGCCTTTTCGACCTCACGCTCGGTGCTCGGCGCCAAAGCGACCAGGCCCGGCACGGCCGCCACGGCCGAGATGTCGCGCACCGACTGGTGCGAATGCCCGGGGCCGCCGGGCAAGAGGCCCGCGAGCGATGCGACGTACACCACGTGGGTGCCTTCGCTGGCGTTGTTGTAGATCTGCTCGTTGGCGCGAGCGGACAGAAAGCACGCAAACGAGTGACACACCGGCAAGAGACCGGACAGCGCCAGCCCGCCCGCGGTGCTCACCATGTCCATTTCGGCAATGCCGCACTCGATGAAGCGCTCGGGGCGCCGCTCCCGTGCCGGCATCTGTCCGGTATCGACGACGAGGTCGGCGTCGAGCACGACCAAGTCCGGCGTCCGCTCCAGTTCGGCTTCGAGCGCCTTGGCGTATGCCGGAATCAGCTTCTGCTGGCGACCGAGCGCCGGACGCTCGGGAGCCTGCGCGCGTTCAACCTGTACGGGCAGAATTCCCAATGCCTGGGTCTGCCGTAGCATTCGCGAGGTCAGCTCCTCGACCGCCTGACAATACAAGCCGGTGCTGGGTGCGCCGGAATGAAAGCGGTACTGCGCGACGTCCGAGTCGAGCGAGGTATGCTCCATGAAGCTTACACCCTTGCCCTTGATGGTGTCGGCAATGATGACTTGCGGCTGCCCCCTGATTTGCCCACAGCGCCAGAGTACGGTCTCGAGCTGTTCGAGGTCGTGGCCGTTGACGCGTTCGACGTGCCAGCCAAAGCTGCGAAACTTGGCCTCGAGATCACCGAGCGCGCTGGTCTTGTCGACGAAGGTGTCCGACTGCAGCTTGTTGTGATCCACGACGGCGCAGATCTCGTGCATGCCCAGGTTGGCGGCCGATACCAACGACTCCCAGATCTGCCCTTCCTGCAGCTCACCGTCACCGGTCATCACGAACACACGGCCGTCACGTCCGAGCTGCCGATTGGCGTGTACGAAGCCCTTGGCCTTGGAGATGCCCATACCGAGCGAACCGGTGTTGGTGACCATGCCCGGCGTGCCGACGTCTGGATGTCCCGGCAGACCGTCGAGCTGGCGCAGGCGATGGATCGCGTCGAAGGGCAGGCGCTCGAGCGCGATCAGCACGGCATAGAGCCCCGGGGCGTCGTGTCCCTTCGACGAAAAGTAGAGCTTCTCGCGATTTTGGCCCTGGTCGAGCTCTTCGAGCTGAAGCCAGGTGACGATGTCTAGACTGGAGAAGGTGCTGCCGATGTGGCCGGAGCCAGCCCGCGCAATCATGTAGAGGGCGTTCAGGCGGCAAGCGTCGGCCAGCAGCCGCGCCCTGACCACGGGCGGCGCTTCCAGCTCGCGCAGGCGGCGCAATTCGGACAACCCGACCCAGTACAGCGTGCCCTCGACCGCGCTTCCGATGAGATCACCCATGGCTCGTTTCCTTCGGCAGGCGCAGCGAGTGCGCGTGTTGCTGGACGTATGCAAAAAAGCCGCGCTTGGGATAGTCGGCGTCTTTCAGACCGTAGGCGGCTGGTTTGTGGGCGGGCAGGTATGCAGTGCCGAACAGGAAGTCCCAAATCGCCAGCTTGGTGGCGAAGTTCCTGCCGGGCGCCTCGAGCTCGGTGGCGTGGTGCCAGCGATGCATCTCGGGACCGTTCAAGACACGCTGCAACAGACCCGCATGCACGTCGATGTTGGAGTGAATGTACATGCCCCAGACCGCATCGAGCGTTGCCTTCATCAGGGCGACCTCGGGAGCTGCGCCCAGCAGCACGATGGGCGCAAACTCGATGGTTTGGTTGATCACGATCTCGAGCGCGTGCGAGCGCGTGCCCGACATCCAATCGACGTCATCGACCGAATGATGGGCTTCGTGGATGCGCCAAAGCAGGTTCGAGTGGTGCTGCAGCCGATGAAACCAATAGATGTAGAAATCGTGGACGAGAAAGAAAAAGATCAACTGAACCAACACCGGCCAGCCGCTGACCAGGCCCAACTTGGACCAGCCCGTATGCCGATCCAGGAGCGCGATCATAGAGGTGATCAGGAACCCGAGCGCATAGCTCTGCAGCAGCCCATACCCGATCAGGTCCGTGAAGAAGCCGGTGCGTAGCAGGCGCTGCCGCGGCTCGTAAGGGAACACGCGTTCCAGCACGATCAAGATCAGCGCCCAACCGACGATGATGATCGGAGAAAGAACCGCCCAGTGCATTTCCGTTTGGCTCAGCCTACGGTCGCGGACGGGACGCGCCGCAGCTTCTGACGAATCGGCAGCTCACTGTCGTAGACGCGCTTGATTCCGTCGCCGACCGCGCGCTCCACGTCGCGAATCTGGCCGACCAGGCGCTCGAGTCCCGAGAGCTCGACCGAAGCGGCGTGATCCGTACCCCACATGGCGCGATCGAGCGTGATGTGGCGCTCGATGAAGGTCGCGCCCAGTGCCACGGCCGCCCAGGTTGGCGCCAGGCCCGTCTCGTGGCCCGAGTAACCGATGGGGCAGCGCGGGTACTCTCGCTTCAGAGTGCGAATCATGCGCAGGTTCAGCTCGTCGACCGGGCACGGATAAGTCGAGGTAGAGTGGGCGATCAGGAGGTGTTTGTGCCCCACTGCGCTCACCGCGGCGTCGATCTCGTCGACCGAGGACATGCCGGTCGAAATGATCAAGGGCCTACCGGTGGCCTTCATGGCGCGCAAGAGCTCGTGATCGGTGAGCGAAGCCGAGGCGGCCTTGTAGCAAGGCGGCGAAAAGCGCTCGATCAGCTCGATGGAGGGTACGTCCCAGCAAGATGCGAACCACATCACGCCGAGCTTCCGGCATAGGGCATCTATGTGCTGAAACTCGACCTCGCCAAACTCAATCTTCCGCTTGTAGTCGATGTAAGAGAGACGCCCCCACGGCGTGTCGCGCATGACGTTCCACTGGTCCAGCGGCACGCATAGCTCCGGCGTGCGCTTCTGGAACTTCACGGCATCGCAACCGGCCCGCACCGCGCCTTCGATCAGTTTTTGCGCGAGCTCGAGCGAGCCGTTGTGGTTGATGCCGATCTCGGCGATCACGAAGACCAGTTGGTCTTCGCCGACCGTGCGCTCACCAATGCGAACGACCGGCCCGGACTGACTGGGCAAAAACGCGTGGCGTTCCGGCCGTGATTCCCGAAAATTGACTGGACCATGAGCTTGAGTCGTTTCCATCACGCTGGTTGCTCCTTTTGGTTGTCCAAGATCAGATCGCAGAGCTCACGAAACGCGCCGTGACCACCCCGCGCTCGACTGACGAAGTGCACCGCTGCGGCCACCTGCGGCACGGCATCGGCGGGGCACGCGGTCAGTCCGGCCTCACCCAACCACGTGAGTGCCTGCAGGTCGTTGACGTCATCTCCGATGTACGCGACGGCCTCGAGCGGTATGCCGAGCTGCTGTAGCAGCCGGGGCAGCGCCTGGCGCTTGTCGCGCTGGCCGGACCAGAGCAGGTCGATGCCCAGTTTGCGAGCCCGCGCGGCCACGATAGGGCTGTCTTCGCGCGTCAAGAGCGCGGTCTTGATGCCCGCGTCGCGCAGTAGCTCGACGCCCAGACCGTCACGCATCGAGAAACGCTTCAGCGCCTCGCCGTCGGTGGTGTAGTAGACCCCGGCATCGGTCAGCACGCCGTCTACGTCACTGACGACCATGCGCACGCGCTTGGCGCGCAGCCGTAACTCTGTTTCAGACAAGCTCACCATATCGTGAAGCCTCCATCGACGACCAGGCTGGCGCCGGTCATGTAAGCGGACGCGTCGCTGGCCAGGAATATCAGCGCGCCGCGATACTCGCGCGGCCGCGCCATACGTCCGAGCGGTGTGCGCTTCGCGTAGAGTCTGCGAAAGTGCTCGCCCTGGTCGACCTCGACCCCGCCGGGGCAGAGCGCGTTGACGCGCACACCGCGCTGGCCCCAGTAGGCGGCCAAGAATCGCGTGAACTGAAGGACCGCGCCCTTGCTGCTCGGATACGCGGGCCCCTTCCAGAACGCCTGGCTGCCGTCTTCACGCTGGTAGAGATCTTGGCGAGGCGCCACCAGCCCGTACGTCGAAGCGACGTTGATGATACTGCCGCTACCCTGCGCCGCCATGACGCTACCCAGGCGCTGGCAACACAGGAATACTCCGGTGACGTTGACGTCGAGCTGGCGTCGGAAACGCTCGAGCGAGTAGTTTTCGAAACGAGACTCGTCGGCTGCCTCGCTCGAGAACTTGTCGTCGATCGCAGCGTTGTTGATCAGCACGTCGATTCGGCCGTAGCGATCGAGCACGACGTCGCGCAGTCGATCCAGATCCTCCGGTCGCGTCACGTCGACTGCCATCGCGAAGGCGTCAGCAGCTCCCGCATCGCGCCAGCGCCGAGCTGCCGCCTCGAGCGCGTCTGCGTTGAGATCGGTGAGCACCAAGCGCGCTCCAGCCGCTGCCATAGCCGCGCAGTGCTCGCGGCCGAGCAGGCCGAGCGCGCCCGAGATCACGATGACCCGGTCGCGTAAGTCGAAGGGATTTCCCACGTCGATCATGTCACTGCGTCTTCCTGAACACCGGCTGAACCGGTCTGCCGCGCAAGCTGCTCGCCAGCGCACCTTGGCTGATGGCCGCGGCGAGGGTGTCGAGGGCGCGGTCGTAGGCATGGAGCACGTGCTCGATCTCGGCGTCGCCGTGGGCAAGCGACAGGTTGTGAAATCCGGTCCAGAGCACGCCGTGCCGGATCAGCTCCTGTTGAACCAACGACTTCTGCAGCAGCGGATCGCCGGCCGCCGCGTCGAAGCTGATCAGCGTGCGGCAAGGTAAGCCGCTGGCGCGCGTGTGCAGCAGGCCCTTCTTGCGCGCCAGATCGTTGTAGCCGGCCTTCAGCCTGAGCCCGGCGGCTTCCAGCCGGGCCGGCACTTCGAGCTCCCGCAGCTCCTCGATGGTGGCTCTGGCGGCGGCCAGAGACAGCGCTTCCCCGCCGAAGGTCGTGAAGAAGAAGACGTCCTGGTCGAGCAGCCGCATGACTTCGCCGCGTCCGGTCAAGACCGAGAGCGGCATGCCATTGGCAATCGCTTTGGAAAAGCAGGCCAGGTCGGCGACGACGTCGAAGCGCTGCTGCGCGCCCCCCAGCGCTACCCGGAAGCCCGTCCACATCTCGTCGAAGATCAAGAGCGCGCCGGCCGCCTCGCACGAGCGCTTCAGCACGCGCAGGTAGTCGGCATCGGGCTCCTCGAAGATCATCGGCTCGAGGATCACGCAGGCGACCTGGTCATCCAGCGCCTCGACCAGCGAGAACAGGTCGTTGTAGGGGAAGACCTGGGTCAGCGTGCGCGTCGTGGACGGCACGCCGGCGCGACGCGGCGTGGTCCCGATGTACCAGTCGTGCCAGCCGTGGTAGCCGCAGCACAGCACTTTGTCGCGTCCGGTGTAGGCGCGCGAAAGCCGCACCGCCGCGCTCGTGACATCGCAGCCGGTCTTGCTGAAACGCACCGCGTCCGCACCGGGCACGACGCGCCTTACCAGCTCCGCCACCTCCACTTCGAGCGGGTGCATGAGCGAAAACGTGATGCCGTCGTGCAGCTGAGCGAGGATGGCGCGATCCACCGACGGGTGGCCGTAGCCGAGGACCACCGGACCCACGGCCATCGTGAGATCGATGAACTCGTTACCATCTACGTCCCAGACCCGCGCGCCCTTGCCGCGCTGCAGGTACTTGGGCGCGACGCCGTCCACGTACTGCGTTGGTCCCTTGGCGAGCGTTTGGGTGCCCGCTGGGATCAGCTGCTCCGCGCGCCGCCAAAGGGCTTGCGAGGCATCGATGTTCGGGAATTCTTGGTCGAGTGCTACACGGTTGGCCATGGGGTTCTCCCGCTCGGCGAGCGCCATTCGAGGCCACGACTGCCGAGCGTGATGCTGCGCAGTTGTGAAAGCTGTCCAAGCTGCCAGCACTGGCCCGACCAACGCGCGTTGATGCGCGCGATCTCCGGATTTTCTTGCAGCAGCTTCAGGATTTCGGAAAGCCCGAAGACAGGGCGCTGCGCCGTGCACAGCTCGGCGTACACGCGCTCGATGAACGTGTAGTCCTCCGGATAGTCGATGGTAAAGCGATGGGTCTTGGACAAGTCCCGACCGTCGCCCCAGCTGACGTTTTCGATCCGAAAGCGCTCCGGATTGTCCCAAATGAACGGCGTGGTGTGCTCGCGCTCGTAGGGGCGAGTCGCCTGGGAGGCGGCGATCTCGAGGACGCGCATCGACATGACCTCGACGTCGTTGCCATCTGGCCAGCTCGGGGGATGCAGATTGGTAACGAAGTCCAGCCGGTCCGCGTGGGCGGTGAAGTGCCCCAAGACTTGCTCCACCACTTCCGCATCGATGAGCGGACAATCGGAGGGGATCTTCGCCACGGCGTCGGCTCCAAACGCGCGTCCAGCGACCACGTGACGCTGCAGCAGATCCGTCGGGTGGTCACTGACCACCGGGATGGCGAGACGCCGACAAAGCTGGCGAATCGGCTCCTCCTCGGTAAGCTCGCTGGTCGCCACGCACAGCTGAAATGGCAGACGCACCGTAACCAGGCGCTCGAGTAGCCTCTCGAGCAGCGGCTTGCCGGCCAGCGGCAACAGCACCTTGCCGGGCAAACGGCGCGAGCCCATGCGCGCCTGGACGACGACCAAGAGCCTCACGCGACCTCGCGCTGAAAGTGCTCGAGCAGCGCCGGCCGCCTCGCCAAGAGCCGGCGGCACTCGCGGGCGATGTTACGGGCCGCGCAGCGATTCTGAACCGGCATGAGTCGCTGCAGCGTCTCGAGCGGGTGATAGGAGTGAACCTGCTTGCCGAGCGCCAGCCCGACGAAGACGACGGAAGAGAACTGCGTGATCAGGAGCTCGCAGTTGGCGATCATGGCTTCGGTCGGCCCGCTGCTGAAAATGCGGGTTCCCGGGGCCCAGGTCTTGATCTCCGCGGTCGCGCGCGCCAAGTCCTCGTTGGGGTGAAGCTTGAAGATCACTTCGTGATCGCCGGCCAGGGCCAGTGCCTGCTGGATGAAGCCGCGGCGATCGTCGAGCTTGAAGGTCTCGCGCGCGTCCGAGGTGCAGACCAGCGCGTAGCCGCGCAGCGGGAAATCGTTGTCACGGAAGCGCGCGCAGTCGTCGAAGTTCGGCATGCCGGTCACGACGACGCGTTCGGCGGGCGCCCCGTTCGCGACGAAGTGCTCCCGATAGCCCTCGCTTGCCACGCAAAACGTGTCGTACTGGCCGCTCAGGCCGGTGGCCGCGGTTCCGACGAGCCAGCGCGGTAAATAACCGGGAAAGCGCCGGATCAACGGCCACAGGTAGTTATCGGGATCCAAGATGCCCTCCTGGACCACGAGCATGGGCATGCGGCGCACGTTCTTCGGAATGATCACGTCGGAGCAAGTCACGACCAAGTCGTAGCCCCCCTGCTGGCCGTCCAGGTCGATGGCCAGGTCGTGGTGGCTCAAGTAGTCGAGGCAACGCTGGCGCAGGCGACGACCGGCGATGGTACGCTCGACCAGCCCGAGCCTTCGCAGACGTGTGAGGTAGGCGTCACCATAGTACGGACTGAACCAGCTTTCGCAGTCCGCCAGTTGGTCGGCGATTTGATGCATCTGCGTGGTCTGATTGAGCGATCCGCAGATGAAAAACACGCGAGGCTTTCTGGTGACGTTCAACATGACTGTGTCGGCTCCAATCGTTTGGGTAGCGCTGACTCGCGCAGCTCGAGCGCGAGCACGACGTAACCGCAAGCGGCCCAGAAGCACTCCTTGCTGCGCTTGAGCAGCAAGAACGCAGCGGCAACGTTCAGCGCGTCGGGCACGTGCAGCGCGCGCAAGAACGTCAAGTAGCTCAGGTCTTGCACTCCCAGCCCCGCTGGGACGACGAAGGCGACGTTGCGCAGAAAGCTCGCCGAGACTTCCATGGCGCCGACGGTCGTCCAGGACAGGTTCACGCCCAGCAGCCAGAGAATCAGAAACGTCTCGCAAGCCTCGAGCAGCCATCCACCCAGGAAAGGCAGCAGCGGGAGTGGCGACTTGAGAGTCGACGCGAAGAACGACTGCAGCTGGCCGTCGGTATTCGAAAACTTGTATCGGCTGCTCTGCAGTCGAAGCTTGAGCCAAGGCCAAGGCCAGCTACACAGCCAGGTGTACAAGCGCTCGGCGACACGACCCCGAGCCAACATGCCGTAGCCTGCCAGCGCCAGCAGGAGCCACAGCAAGGTCATGGCACCGAGTAGCCAGGGCAGACCGGCGCCGCCCAGGACATCCGGTGAGATGCGCGTGAGCAGCGGCCAACTCAGCAGGCAGAACCCTCCCAAGTACAGAGTTTGGGAACCCACTAGCAGCCACTTCCTCGCTGCCATGCCGGCCAGGCTGGTGGACAGGTCCGCGCCGCAAGTGCGGGCCAAGAGCAGCGGCTTCATCGACTCACAAACCAGGGTGCCGAGCGGTAGCGTTTGGGCCAAGGCCTCGCTGGCAATGCGCGCTCGAAACAGCCCTAAGTACGGGAGCCGGTGGCCCATGGCGCGGAAGGCCATGCGCCAGCCGAAAGACTCGACGGCTAGAGACAGCAGCTGAGGCAAGAGCAGCAGCACCACCCCAGCCGCGCCCACGCGACCCAAGAGCTCCGCGACCCGATGTGGCTGCGTGTCACGAAACGTCCAGACGAGTATCACCACCGCCAGCGCTGCGCCGACGGCGCGCAACAGCTGAGCCTCGTTCCGCCGCTGTCCGTGAACCACGTTCGTTCAATAAGCGTCGACGTTTACGAACTGGTGGCGCTTCCCGCACTTCCTAGACACAAGTGCGCGTCGGTTCAGTTTCAGGCGAGCAGTCTTGCCACGCCGGAGGCTCGAATGTGACATCGCGAGCACATACAAAGCAATTCGGTAGCACCCCCGTGAACGCCAGCGCACGATCGCTCGATGTTCCGAAGGTTGGCCGTGGTCGCGACAACGGTAGGCCTCTGCGCGACAGGCACCTGGAAGTTACTGGTGGCCGAGTACTTCGGTCACGTCGACATCGAGGCCTGGGCTGCGGAGCATCCGTCGCCACCTGCTCCGCGCGCGGAGCCGGGTGCACATCGGGTGTCGATCATTTCCACGCGTCGCATCGTACCGAGCCCGGGTCTGGATAGCCGGTTCGTGGCGCAAACGGCCAACAACAACCTCGACGTCATTCGTCACCAGGGGCGCGTCTACCTGGCCTGGCGCTCGGCACCGAGCCACTTCGCCGGCAGCGAGACGGCCATCCACGTCGCCAGCAGCGCGGACGAGCGGCAATGGAGCTTCGAGGCCAGCTTCCACACCGGCCACGACCTGCGTGAGCCCCGTTTAGCGTCGCTCGGAGACAGGCTACTCCTCTATGTATCAAGGCTCGGCGACAATCCCTTCGACTTTACGCCCGACGGCATCTCGGTGAGCGAGCGGACGTCCGATGGCGGCTGGAGCCAGCTCGAGCGCACCGGCCCCAAGGGCGCCATCGCCTGGCGAATCAAGCAGCACCAGGGCCAGGCCTTGATGGTGCTGTACCGGGGTGGCGAGAACCTGTACGCCTTCAATGGCGAGCCGATGACGGTCGAGCTGTGGCGCTCGAGCAACGGCCGGGACTGGCGGCCCTTCTCGGAGCAAGGTGCGGTGGTGCTACGCGGGGGCGGCACCGAGACCGACTTCGCGATCGACCGCTCGGGCGAGCTGTTTGCCGTCGTTCGCAACGAGGCGGGTGACGTCAGCGGCTCGGGCTCCAAACTATGCCGCGGCTCGGGCGTCACGCTCGGCGCGTGGCGCTGCAAGACGGACCATCGCAAGTACGACTCGCCTCTGGTGTTCGAGCACGACGGCGAAGTGTATGTGGTCGGGCGTCGCAACTTGAGCGGTGATGGCCGTTACGATGTTTCGACGGACCAGGGACCGGTCGGCATCATCCAGAACGAGCTCGCCTACATCACGACGGCCAAGCGCTGTGCGCTGTGGCGCTGGATCAAGGCCGAGGAACGGCTCGGCTTCGTGCTGGACCTTCCGTCGCGCGGTGACACCTGCTTTCCGTCACGACTCGACAGCGACGACCCGAGCCGTGTGATCATCTACGACTACAGCTCGGACATCGAGGGGCCCGAGCTGCCGTGGAGCGCCGGACAACGCCGCGAGACTTACGTCTATCGTCACGAGCTTGCGCTGTCCCGCGGTGACCCACCGCCTTGACTACCTGGCCATGCTGCGGCGAAAGGCCCACCAGCCACCGACGCGAATTTCCAGCAGCGCCGCCGGGCTCTCGCCCCCGAACAGCGCAGCCGTCGGGTCCACCGAGCTTTTGACCAAAAAGTAGTCGTAGTCATTGGCCTCGCGGGTGGCGTCGAAACGCTGCGGCGCCCATTCGGCCCCACCCCACATCTTGACCTTGGCGCCCGCCCGCAACCGCACCACCGAGATCGAGTACATTGCAAAGGAGTACCCGGCATCGCCGCTCTTCTCGAGCGCGTAGTAGGCGGGCACGTGGAGCAGGGCGGGAAGCCCGGGGAAAGCGGCGCTCTCGCGTTCGAACACCAGCGGCCGAAGCCGCAGCCCCGGTGCCAGCTGTGCCATGAGGCGATGAAACTCAGCCATCTCGCGCTCGAAGGCCGGCAAGCGGGTGCACAGCAGCAGCAAGCTTGCGAGCGTCACGCCGAGCGTCGCGGCGCGGCGTATCCGGTGAGCGCTGCCGGCGCGGCGGGGCAGAAAGGCCAGCAGCAGGGACGGCACCAGGAAGCTGGCAAAGCGGGGCCCCAGCGGGCCGGCGCCACGGAACAGGGTCGGAAACAACAAATAGCCAAGACACGCGAGCAGCAGCGGCACCGCCAGCAGCCAGCCGCGTGGAGGCCCCAAGCTCGAGACCAAACACGAAAGCAGCGCGATGCCCAGGAGCGTCGCAACGCGGTCCGCCGACCCGATGCCGACGAGCTGCGCGGGGAGCTCCAGTAGTCGTTCCGGTTCGAAGCGCCACAGATCACCGCCAAGTCGCGTGGATGACCCAGCTGGGACCAGCCAGATGGCGGCCAGTAGCAAAGGGGGTACGGCCGGTAGCGCGGCGCGCTGCCACCCTGGCCCGGCTCCGAGAAGCAGGATCGGTGCGAGCACCGCTGCGCAGAACGCGAAGGCAACGCCGTGGGCAACGAGCAGCAAGGCAAACAGCGCTCCGAGCCCCAGGCCACCGCGCCAGCTCGGCGCTGCGCGGTGAGAAGCCGCGTACGCGAACGCCAGGTAGACGAGCGGCAGCGCCGCGCAAAAGCTGACGAAGCCGAAACAGAAGCTGTACCCAAGCCCGAGCGGGAACCCCAGAAGTCCGAGCCAGCCGTCGTGACCCAGTCGCTCGCACAGAAAGCGCAGGGCGCGGGCCTGCAAGGCGATCGAAGCCCACAGCACCAGTTTCAAGGCGGTCAGCACGCCCAGCCAGGGCGCGAGCGCGCGCGCCACAGGGTAGGCCAGCATGTACGGCGTTCGAAAGTTGAGCTCCAAATTGTCGAAGCCGGGCTGTCCCGCGTCGATGCGCATCCAGTTCGCGATCTGGACGGCGTGCTGAGGCAGATCGACGAGCGGCAGATCGCGAAATAGCAAGAACAAAGCCAAGAGCGCCGCAGCCAGCGCGGCTTCCGCCAAAGGCAGCGCAAGTGCGGCACGGTGTCGATCCAAAGTCACGCGCTCGACCTTGCGTCGAAGTGTGTGACGTTTGGGTGCCGAGATCGGAGCAGGCACGTGTACGAATGTTCGATCCTCGTGACGTGCAAGTCAGCGATTGCCGAAGTCCACCCGGAGTATTACAGGCAACCTCCGACTCGCGATTCGACATGAACCCGAGCCAGCCCGAGATCAGCCTTTCGGACTTTCAGCGTTACTTTCCGTACACGCCGGCCGCGCTGTGCGTCAAAGAGTGCGCGCGGCTGGGCGCCCTGCGGCGTCATGCTTGCCCGTCGCCCATCCTGGACGTGGGCTGCGGCGATGGGCTGTTCGCGAGCGTGGCTTTCTCGGATGCCGAAGTTTGGGGCATCGACATCGACGCCCGTGAAGGGCGTTGGGCGGTGGCCAGCCGAGCGTACAGTCAGGTGCTGCTCGCCGATGTGACGCACGCCAAATTGCCGGAGACCTTCTTCGAGACTTGCATCGCGAATTGCTCGCTCGAACACGTACTGCGCCTCGACTTGGCGCTGCACAACATCCTGGGCTGTCTCAAGCCCGGCGGGCGAGTGCTGATGTTCGTCCCCAACAAGCGGTGGGCCGAGCAGCTTTTGAGCTTCCGCTTTCTAGCTGCCATCGGCGCGACTGGCCTGGCCGCCGCGCTGCGCGACGGCATCGACAACTTCTTCCGACACGAGCACCTCTACGATGAAGCAGGCTGGCGCAAGGTCGTCGTCGATGCCGGTTTCGAGGTGGAAACCGTCGAACCGGTCTTGTCGAGCGCCACGACCGTCGCCTTCGAAGCGCTGCTGCTGCCGTCGCTTGCGGGCAAGTTGAACAAGACGCTAACCACACGCTGGACTAATTTTCCGGGGGCGCGACGCGCGCTGGCGCTCCCGGTCTACGCCTTTGCCAAGTCGCTGATCGAGCGCAACGACCCCACGCCTACTGCCGAATTCTTGGTCATTGGCCGGCGACCCGAGTCGTGAGCATGACCACCGAGCTCGACTACTTCTCCAATCATGACCTGAAGCTGCGCTTTCCGTGGCGCCTTTACCACGACCCGATCGCTCGGGCCCTGCAGCGAGTCATCACCATGAGCCCGGGAAGCGAGGTACTGAACCTCGGCTCGGGTCCATTTCTCGAGCTCGACTCGCTAGATGCCCGAGGGCGGCGTTTCACGGTCTGCGATATCGACCCCCGGGCGATGGAGGTCGCGACGCGGAGGTATGGGTCGCAGCTGTCCCGAGCAGACGTAGTGAAGCCCGCGGCGCCGTTGCCTTATGCAGACGACAGCTTCGACACCGTGGTATCGATGGAGGTGATCGAGCACGTCGCCGACCCGATTCCTTGGGTTCGCGAAGCGCTGCGCGTGCTGCGACCGAACGGAGTGCTGTTCGTAACGACGCCCAACTACGGCTCACTTTCTCTGCGCATCATCGAAAGTACCGCTCTGGAAGCGATTGCGCGCTTGCAAAGCTTCAGCCGCAAACATTTACACCCGACCAAGCTGGATCGAGCACGCCTGGGTCGAGTGCTCAGAACGGCGGGTGTGACGACTTCCAGCATCGAGCGTTTGGCCTTTGGCTGGGTGCTGGCCGCCTACGCTCGGAAGTCCTAATGGCTCAATCCTCGCACCTGCTGGACGAAGTACTGAAGCGGGAGCCGAGCGAACCGGGCTCGGCTCGCTTCGTGCGCGGCGCTCGGCTGAAGGCCGAGCTGGGGCAGCGCGCTTTGATCGTCGTACCGACCTACAACGAGCGCGCGAATCTGGAGGAGTTCCTGGCAGCGGTACGCGGCGCCGCACCGCTTGCTCACGTGCTGATCGTCGACGACAACTCTCCGGACGGCACCGGAACGCTCGCCGAAGCCCTGGCGGCGAGCGATGCGCTGGTCAGCGTGCTGCATCGCCCCAGAAAGCTGGGGCTGGGCACGGCTTACGTCGCAGGCTTTCGCTGGGGCCTGGCGCGTGACTTTCGCCACTTCCTGGAGATGGATACCGACTTCTCACACGATCCCGTGCATCTCGGTCGAATCTTCGCGGCGCTCGAGGCGGGCGCCGACGCCGTGCTGGGCTCGCGCAACGTCCCGGGCGGCAGCGTGCGAGGCTGGGGCTTGGGTCGGCGATTCCTCTCGAAAGGTGGCTCGCTCTATTCTCGGCTGGTGCTCGGGGTCAAGATACGGGACCTGACCACGGGTTACAAGGCCTTCAGCCGCCGAGCCTTACACGCGCTCGACCTCGGCGCCATCCATTCCAACGGCTACGCGTTCCAGATCGAACTGACATATCGCGCCCTGCGCGCGGGCCTGCGTGTGTCGGAAGTCCCCATCACGTTCGTGGATCGGCGCGTGGGACAGTCAAAGATGGACCAGCGGATCTTTCTCGAAGCCGTCGGGGTGGTGTGGCGCCTGCGCCTCGACGCCCTGCGCGGCGAGCTTTAGCCGACTTTTGACAAGCGCCGCCAGTGTTTGCAAAGTCTGGGTGTGGCGACCGTGAATCAGCGCATCCGCGTACGGGAAGCAACGCGAGCCGACGTACCTGGTTTGGTTCGACTCAACGAGCTCGCCTATCCGTTGATGGCGACCGAAGACGTGGTCTGGGGCGAGCGGCACCTGGTCAGCCATCAACGCGTTTTTCCGCAGGGGCAGCTGGTTGCGGAGATTGACGGCCAGGTGGTGGGCGCGGTGGCGACGCTGATCGTCGACCTGGGACCGGACGCCCTGCGCAATCACACCTGGGCCGGCATCACCGACAGCGGCTACTTCACGAACCACAATCCCGAGGCCGATACGCTGTACGGCGCCGACGTCTACGTTCATCCCGACGTGCGCAGCCAGGGCGTGGGAGCAGCCCTCTACGAAGCGCGCCGCAGTCTGTGCCGGCGCTTGAACAAGCGGCGCATCTTGGCGGGCGGGCGGCTGTGGGGCTACGCCGAGCACGGCGCCGGCATGACACCGGAAGAGTACGCCGCGCGCGTCGCCGCCGATGAGCTGCGCGATCCGGTGCTCAGTTTTCAGCTGCGCGAAGCTTTCGTGCTACGCGGCGTGATGCCGAACTACATTCAGGATGCGCGCAGCCGCAACTTCGCCACCTTGATCGAGTGGCTGAACCCCGACTATCGACCTGCGCGCGCCGGGGAGCGCAAGGCGCGGCTCGCGTGCGTGCAGTACCAGATGCGCCGCATCAAGAGCTTCGAAGACTTCGCGCAACAGGTCAGCTACTTCGTCGGTGTCGCTGCCGACTATCGCGCAGATTTCTTACTGCTTCCCGAGTTGGTTGCGGCCCAGCTGCTCTCGGCCGAGGACACACGGACGGCCAAGGAGGGAATGCGGCGACTGGCCGGCTACCGCGAGCGCTTCGAAGACTTGATGCGCGGGTTGGCGATGAAGCACGGCATGACCGTCATTGCCGGGAGCCTACCCGTGCTCGAGGGGGAGCGACTGCTGAACGTGGCCTTCACGTGTCTGCCGTCCGGTGACGTGGTGCTGCAGCCGAAGCTCCACATCACGCCAACGGAGCGTGAAGCATGGGGTATTTCGGGTGGCAGCGCGCTGCGTCCCATCGACTCGCCCAAGGCGCGCATCGGCGTGCTGGTCTGCTACGACGTCGAGTTCCCGGAGACTTCACGCTACCTTGCGGATCTGGGAGCGGAGATCCTGTTCGTACCGTTCTGTACCGATACCCGGCAAAGCTATCTGCGCGTTCGCTACTGCGCGCAGGCACGCGCCATCGAAAATCAAGTCTACGTGGCGCTAGCCGGTAACGTAGGCAACCTGCCAGACGTGGGTCACCTGGATATCAACTACGGCCAGGCCGCGGTGCTCACTCCCTCCGATTTCGCATTCGCTCGCGACGGCGTGGCGGCGGAAGCGGACTCGAACGAAGAAACGGTCTTGATTTGCGACGTGGACCTGAACGCGCTCCACGCCGGCCGTTCGAGCAGCACCGTGACTCCGCGCCTGGATCGGCGCGCCGACCTGTTTCGCCTGATTTCCCTGATGCCGGCGGACCAGGCCAGCAGCGGCCCCAAGGACGGGCCGCTCGGCGGGCCCCCCGGCAAGAGCTGAGCCGGCATGCCTCCTATTTTGGTTAACGCGCCGGGAATGCGGGCGCTTTGCGAACTTTGACGGCGTTCATGGTGGCCGTAAGCTCGTCTTCAGGCTCGCGCAGGCAGAGGTAACAGTCGTCAGCCTTCTTGGGACCGCAACCGCGTTTGGCAGTGAGTTTGGCCAACAGATGCAGCACGCGGCGGTCGCCGTCCTTGAGCGCCTTGGGCAGGAGTGCCTTGAAGTCTTCGCACTTCTCGGCGACGCGCAGCTCGAGCGCCACCGCAAGCGCCGGCGAAGCTCGCGGCTTAACGTCTTTGCTGTAGACGAGCGCGCGCGCGAGCTCGGTTACGTCCGTGCGCGCCGAGGTCCCGGTCCACACTTCGTAGAGCATATCGGGGCCGTACGGCGCTTCAGCCACGGCCAGCGCGGCCAGCGCATCGCGCGCCGTTTCTGCGTCGGTCACGAACTGCAGCAGCTGCGCCTGAATTGCCTTGTCGTAGATCGCGGTGTGGCTCTCCTCGACCTTCTCGCGAAGCGCCCTAGCCTTCTCGCGTTGCTTTTCGGCTCGGCCATCGGCAAGCTTGATCAGCTCGCTCGCGCTGAGCGACTCGGGCGACCTGCCCTCGAGCTCGGCGAGCAAGCTCGGACGCTTTTCCACCAGAAGTTTGGTGCTCGGGGCAGCCGAAGCGCTGGGAGGCACCGCACTCGCGCTCGCGACGCTCGACGCGGGCTTGGCTCCGGATCCAGGCAAGCTCACGACCAGCGCCACCACTGCCAACAACACTAGGAGCAGCGGAGCGAGCAGCATCCAGAGTGATAGCTGCACGCCGAGCATCACGACCGGTAGCCTGAGCAGTGCCACGAGCCACGACCAACCGGTCTTCTTGCTCACCGCGGACGGTGCCACGAGGGGGACTAGGCGCTCGGGCTCGGGCTCCGGCACCGGCGGACGGCCAGGTAGCGCCATGGGCGGCAGCGGCGGTGGCTCGTCGGTGTCGGTCTCGACCGGCGAAGTTCCCGAACGCACGAACACCGGCTTGCGCGCCGGGGAGTCGGCATTGTTCTCGACACGTGGCGCTGGAACGCCCAATAGCGTGCCCTGAAGTTTCGGCTGCGACGGATCGCGGTCGGACATCCCGCCCGCAGAGTAACACCGCATTTTTCTGAGTGGGCGGGGGCCTGCGGACATAATTGCGAGATACGCAGACCTGGGTGCGTACTGCCCCGCTGTTTTCTGGAGTGGTTTGGTACTCCTGACCCATGGTTCTGGTCTGGCGTCGGCGGGGCGGCCGGATCTGCGACTAGGGGGCGCGTGCCTCCTCCCCCAGGAAGGAATCTAGGGGGCTCATTTCTTGGCGAAGACGGCGCCGCAATAAACCGGCTCTTCGACCACCAGCTCGAAAGTCGGCTCAACTGAACCGCTGTAGGGACAAGGCGCCCACATGTCGTTACCCGCGTTCTCCCACCACAGGAAGCGAAAGCCAGCGTTGATCTGCGCCTCCACTCGTAACGACGCCCCGCGAGGCAGCTCGGCGGAGCAACGGCCGGAAGTCCCACTCGGGAGGGGCATGGGGAACACCACTTCCCCGGTGTCGAGGCGCGTTCCGAAAACGCGTCCCGGAAAGGCGCAACCGCCCTGGCAGAGCGACACGCAGCCGGCGACGCGCACGTAGTCCACCGGTTCGGGCTCAGGCTCGGGCTCCGGTTCAGGCACGGGCCCTGGCTTAGGTGTCGGGTCGGGTTCATCACCCAGACCCAACTCCCCGGCCTCGAGCGGCGAGCGAGCCCCGCACCCGGCGAGCAGGAAAACCAGCGCGAACGCGCGCGGACGAACCAGCGCAGCCCTCATCTAGACCTTCAGGACCCATGGTGTCACAGATTCAGGCGCTCGAGCGATGATCCGCAGTGCGAGCGCTCGGAACGTCGGTAGCATTGGGTACGTTGGTGTGTGCGCTCGGCTGCTCGCCACGCCTGAAAGCGAGCATCGAACGATCCGATTCCGCGACGCTCGCGCTTCTGCACGACGGCGCGCACGCCGCGCCTGACGCGGCCGCGCGCTCATTCCGTCCGGCCCTACAGGTGCAGCCAGTCCGGGCTGATGTCGCGCAGGCTTGCGCACCGAGCGCGGGCTCGGCACAGGTCGTGCTCCCTGCGCGCGTGACGCTGGGAGACTTCTGGAAAGCGCTCGCGGCACAGGTGGAGCTGCTCGACACACGCGCGCTCGAGCCGACGTTTCAGGCCTTTGCAGCGCGTCACCGAGTCGACCCCGAAACGCCGGGGCTCCGCCAGGACTTCGTCCGGCTTTGGACGGCCTTCGAAGCGACGCGCGACGGTGGCTGGTGGCGTCTGCGCTGGGACATCACCGATCAGCAGCCTTCGTCGATCAAGATCTGGAAGGCTTGGCTACGCTCGACTCCCGATCAGGGCTTCGGAGCGGCCAGTGCCGTAGCCGAGTGCGACGAAATCACCGCGCTGTTTTCGGTGACGGCTCGGCACCTCGGCGTGCGCGGCGTAGGCCTGTATTACCCCACCTGGAATCACGTGATCGCCGGCTGGATCCCCCAGGCATTCGCCGAGCGCAAATCCGACGCGGTCGTGCTAGTGCCGACCACTCAGATCTTTCAGGGTTGCGACGCCACGTTCGACCAGACCACTTTCACGGTGCCCAGGCGCGTCTACGAGTACCCACGCGCCGATATCAGCGATTGGACCGAGCTACCGCAACCGCTCGCGGGGTTTCTGCTCGAGCAGGTGCGCGTCTACGGGGAAGCTTCTCCATCCCTGTTAGCGCTGATCCGCGCCAAGCGTGCTTTCGTGCTGGGCTCGTCGCTGGGCAGTTGTGAACACTATCGCCGTCAGCTGGTGGCCGAGCTGCCCTCCCCCTTGACGTGCGCCGACCAGCAGGCGTTGCGTCACCTGGCGCTTGAGGAGTTGAACGAGCCGGACGCGAGCCAGAAAAACCTGCTTTCGTGGTTGGCAGCGCCTTGATGCGGACTGTCCTGGCGCCGCGTCTTGACCAAGTACTGCGTTTCCCAATCGCGGGCGCAGCACGCTTCGAGCTCGACGAAGCGCACGCCAGCATCGAGTTCGTGGGCGCGAAAGTCACCGGCAGGCATACCGGCAAGTTTGGCGACTTTCACGGAATCATTCACTTCGACCTAGTTGGTCGAAGCAACCGCTGAGTTTTCGATCAGTCGCAAAGGCTTCGGCATCGCCTACTCAGGCATGCCCGGTGATCTGATTAGAGATCAAGTCTGACTCATGATTAAGCTCCGTGCCACGCGAAAGTAGCGCTCGGGCCAGCACGAGCGATAGCAGCGCAGACGGCCCGAGCACATGACCAAAAAGTGACGCGCAAGTGCTTGCGAGATGTGCGGTGCGCGTCAAACTGTATAAGGACGGGCGTGTCTTTCGCGTCTCGCCGTCGCGTGGCCCCCGTACTTCTGGTCATGGTCACTGGTCTCGTTCTAGGAATGCTCCACGCCAATGCCGTCGAATGGGTCGTCCATAAGTACGTACTCCACGGCCTTGGTCGGAAGAAGGGCAGCCTCTGGCGCTTTCACTGGGCGCAGCACCACCGCATCGCCCGCAAGAACGGCATGTACGACAAGAGCTACGAGCAACCCTTCTGGGTTTGGAACGCTCGCGGCAAGGAAATCGCCGGCATCCTGGGACTGGCTCTCTTACACCTACCCTTGATCCACGTCGCTCCTTGGTTCACGGCCGCCGTGATGTTCTCCAGCGGTAACTACCTGTACCGACATCGCAAGGCCCATGTGGACGTGGAATGGGGCAGAAAACACATGCCCCACCACTACGACCACCACATGGGCGAAAATCAGGACGCCAACTGGTGCGTTTCCTACCCCTGGCTCGACCTCATACTTGGCACCCGTGAGCGCTCTCACGCAAGTCTAGACCTAGAGCCTCGGACACCCAGCACTCACGGCAGCCACCCTCCCGGGTATCCGAACCTGGACGAGTCTCGCGTCCCTCACGCCGGCGGCGCTGGGAGCCCAGCGCGCGTGCTCATCGAGCGGCAGCGTCATGGCCGGTAGCGGGAACACTGCAGGCGCAGGCGGTGCCCCGGGGCGTTCCGGGCGGAGATGGCTCGGGCGGGACGCGCGGCTCGAGCTCGAGGCGCCCTCGTGATCGCGACCGTCGAATCTGCCCGCTTGCCCTGCTTACCCTTTCCTCCTGACAGATCACGACCCACGAGCTCAAGAAACCGCTAACTGAACTGTTAGTCAGAGCCAGCACCGCGGCCGAATTCGGCTGCAAGATAGTGTGGAGCCAAATGAATTGTTTGTCGCACCGAGGTCACCCGGACGCGGCGTCGCCGACGCCCGGCGTTGGTGGCGGGCCCCGGCTCGCCGGCGTCGGCAGGCGCAACTGCGCTGCAGCGGGCGCGGGTGGCGGCGCTGCAAGGGAGCGACCGAGGCCGCCATACGGACGAGACTAGAGACTAGGAAAAGCAAACGCCATCCGGCGCACCAAGGCGCGAGCCTCGCGCTCAATCTCGGAGAGCATCGTTTGCGCGTGCCGCCAAGCGGCCGTCCATTGCTGAGTCTGGCATTGCAATGACGCCGGCCCGCGCTGCGCGCACGGATATGCGATTTTTACGGGAACGGGGTTGCCAGACTGAGCGCGTTGGCTGAAGATGCCACTCGCGATCAACAGCGCACGAAACCGGAGGTCAGTGGTGTTTCAACGATCGGAAATCCCCGAGTTATTTTGCCCCTTTCCGTCAGCAGTCAATCCGCACGGCGCCGAAGCTGAGCACCACAGCTTCGAGTGGGCACAACGATGGGGACTGGTGAGCAGGGCCGGGAGGGAAGGCCAATTGCTGTGCGCGGCGAAGAGTGCTTGGTTTGCCGCCTACCCCATGCCTGATGCTTCGAAGGACGATTTGTTCCTTGCGTCAGATTGGGCCATGTGGCTTTTCATTCATGACGACACGGTTGATCACGTTTTTTCCGTTCCGTCGAAAATTGCGTCTCGCCACGCCGAGTTCGTGGCCATCCTCGACGGAGCGGCGCCTGCAACGGACGACCTTCCCGCTGCTCACGCGCTCGCCAACTTACGCCATCGTTTCCACGATCGGGCTCCGAGGTGGTGGTTCGATAGGTTCATACAGGCGGTAAAGCACCAGTTTCATTCTCACGAATGGGAGGTATCAAACACCTATGCCAACCGTGTTCCCGAGCTGGCGGCGTACGTCAAAATGCGCCCCTATGTGTATTGGCCGTGCATCATCCTTGCGTTCATCGCCAGCCGAGTTCGACCCAACCCCGCCTTTCTGCAACATGCGAGCATCGTTTCGATGACGGCAATGGCCCTCAACCAAATCGTCTGGGTCAACGACGTCATCGGAGTGAACCGGGAGATCGCCGAGGGTAGCCCCCACAATCTCGTGTTGGTTTTGCAGCAGGAGTACAATCTGAGCCTAAAAGAGGCCCTACACCGCGCCGTGCAAATGACCGACAACGAAATGAAGGCGTTCCTACGGCTCGAGGTCGAGCTGCCAAATTTTGCTGACGAGGAGGCAGAAGTTAAAACGTATTTGAATACGTTGCACGCTTGGATGCGGGGCCACCTCGATTGGTATCAAGAGACGAATCGCTATCCATTTGCTCCATCTTCTTCGATGTCGTCCGATGACGTCACACGCGAGCACGCAAGCACGCTCCTGGCGAATCCCACGTTCTGAGCGCGCGTCGTTCTGAGCGCGCGTCATTGCGTCGGAAGGGCGTGACCTCGGAGAACACGATCTTGACGACGCCTCGGCCGCATGCGAGGGACTAGCTGGGGCAGGGGCCCCAGCCCGACAAGATCCGAAAGCGAGTGCCAGGCAAAGCTCCGCGACAAAAGACCCCGCTCAAGACCGCCACACAGAGGCATTGCAGCGAGGCTTGTCACGGCGCCGAAGGCGCGACTGCTTGCTAGCTGCCGATCGGATCCGCTGTTCTGCGACGGAGGTTTAGCCGTGGCGAGTGACGGTCTATTCGAGGGCTTTGTCGATACGACGTTGGGCGTCCTTGGCGAGCTCGAAACGGCTGTTGACCTGAGACATGTCCACAATGGTGATCGTCGACGTCGGCAACTCGATTGCCGATTCATCGAGCTTCCAGTCCGCATCGGCCAAATCGAGCACCAGGTTTGCCGCCTGGGTGCCCAAGGCTTCGTGGTCCGGCAAGATGCCAATCGTACCAAACTGGAGGCTCGGATCGATCAGCGAGGACACATTCACGATGATAGGAACACCGAGCTGCGGCGCTGATTCGAGCCAAGCTGCTTGGAAGAACGCGGTGTCGCGGATCAAGCCACTGTCGTTCAGCACCCAGATGGCATCGACGTTGAGCCCCCTCAGGTCATCGAGCGCTTGATGGATGTCGTCCACGGATGGGTCGCGCGGCACTTGGATAGGCACGAGCGTGAATTGCTCCTTCTGAGCCAGGGCCCGTTCACGCTCGACGAAATTCGCGAAGGTAGGGCGATGAATGACGCCCACGCGGTTCACCGGCTTGGCGACGATAGCCCGAAGCTGCAAGAACGCCGTGATGCCTGGCACCTCGTAAACAACCCCTGCCAAGTTCGCGAGGTTGCCCTTGATCTCTCGGAGAAAAGCGGCCATCAGGACCACCGCGGGCGGCAGCGCGCGGTCACCCTGCCTCTGCAAACTCCGCAGCAGACTGACGGACGAGTTGTCCATCAAGACCAGACAAGATGGACTGAGCTGGCTGACACGTGCCCCAAATTCTTTGGCTGTCGTCGCCGAGCTGATCACGAACGTCGCGACATCGTAGTCCTTCGCCAGCTCGCCTAAGATGGCGCCACGAGCTGACCGGAACGCCTCGCCTTCGGGCATGGCGATGAGGATAAGCGCGCGGCCAGCGCGCCTCGGCGGATCGACCAACGCAGGTAGAGTCCGACGTGGCGCCCCGGACATGGCGCCGCCGCATCCCACAAGCGTTGCGACGCCGGTGAGGACCAGGGCGGCAGCAAGACTTCGCCGAAGCTCCCGGCGCATTTAGCGAGCCCTCCAACGCTCGATACCGAGCATGCGATTGAGCGTCGAGTCCATGCTGAGCACGGCGCGCGTGACATTCTCGCGCGCGTGCTGGTTCAAGATGCCTACGGCGGGTAGACCGAGGCGAGATCCCATGATTTCCTTGGCTTTGAGGGGTAGACGTGAGCGCTGCTGAATGAGCTGCGCGGCGCTAGCGCCGGCAAGCACCGCATCCGCGGCCGAGAACAAGAGCAGCGATAGGAGGTCTTCCAGTTTGGATACCCGCTTGATTTTGATCCGCTTGGAGCCCAATACGGTCTCGACCAAAGTCTGCATGTCGTCGCGGCCCAGCATGTCCACGACCCCGACCGTCTTGCCGTCCAAGCTGTCAGGCGTCACGTTTTCGAGGAAAAGAAGCACGTACGGCTCCCACGACTTGTCGCTTCGCAAACCTTCGATCGCCGGGGCAATGCGCTGCTTGGTCAGGACCGCCTCCGCTGCCAACAACGCATCTGGGGGTGCGGCGGACAGCGCCTGCTCCAGATCGCGATGCTTCCCAAATACGGTGATAGCCAGGCCACCAAGCTTGGCCGTGAGCGCGCGCTCGAGAGGTGCCGCTTTCACTTCTGATTGGACGAAGACGTAGAGGGTGGGCGCACGCTGGGCCTGAGCGAGTGCAGACACGCCCAAGACCGGTGCCAAGGCGACGACGGCGCCGGTCTGCTTGAGAGCAGCTCTCCTCGACGATCCGAATGGCTTCAAGAGTTCCTCGAATTCCGCGCGGCACCTACTGCCCTGCGGGAGGACACGGTACACTGGCTGTTAGGAACCTGTGAGCTTTTCATGATTTGATGAGCAACATCAATATCGGGGGTAAGGCGCGATCATTGTACGGCGATAAGGTCAAAGTGGGTAGTCCACACCCAGCATGAACTCGGCTTTCGCCTGGGCGTGCCGGTCGGGCGCGATCTCGCTCGAGGTGCCGCCGGGGGTGAAGTAGGAAGTGTTCAGAGCGTTACGTACCCAGCCCCACAAGCGCATCCGCTCGCGCTCGTAAGACACCGAACCATCGAGTCTGGGCCGGGCGCTGGTGGACCTGCGTCGAAGGCCACACCAATCGACCAACGCGAAACGAGCTCCCAACCTGACCCGTTGCGCTGGTGGACCTGCAGCCACTTGCATGCGCCACGCGCCGCGAGGGCCGCGATCTCGATGGGCCATCACACGAACACCCCAAACTATTGTCGAATTGGGGTTAACTGAGGAGCAACGAAGCCAGGCGGGATGGATCAGCCGCGAGGGCGATCGACTCAGCCATTCCCGGGCCCTAAGGCAGCGGCTGCCGGCAACAGCCAAGCCAGGCTCGAGCGCCGCCCGTCCGAGCTGGGTCCGGAAATAGACTCAGTGGCTGAACCGAACGCCTGCGAAGCCATGCGCGCCTTCTTGCGGCGCGGCGGTGGTCTTTCCCTTGGTGGCGTAGCGGTGATTGGTGATGTTGCGCCCGGTGGCAAAAATCTCCAGACCGTCGAGCAGCGTGTAGCCGGCGTGCAAACTCAGCTCATACGGCCATTCGGTGACGCCATCGGGGTGGCCCTGCAGCGCCTCTTTGCCACCGTCGACGAACTCCAAGGACGAACGGAGCATGAGGCTGGGCGTCACAACCAACTTTTTGAGTGGCCGAATTGCCGCCCCGAGTCGGATATTGAGCGGTGACAATTGGTCGAGTCCGGTCTCCCTGCCGGCCCTCTTCGTCGTGCTATCGACGAAAGACACCGAGGCCCAAGGCGACACCGGCTTGAAGTGAGCCTGGGCGTACAAATCTGCGCCAAATGACGTGGTACGACCATCATTGCCGGTCTGCGTGAGACGCCGTGTGGCCGTTCCGTCCACGTCCAAGTACACCTCTTCGTCCAGGGTGCGTTGATTGTTTGAGCTAAGCAAATCTCGCTGCTGCAGGTAAAAGGCGCTAAGCCCCGCGTGCAGCTGGCGATCGGTGTAGGTGATGTTGAGCTCGTTGGCAGTAGCGCGCTCCGGCTCCAAGTCCGGGTTGGTCGTATTCAGCTCCGTGCCATTGGCGAACGCGTTGTAGCCGTAGTAGGGCGCTGGGGCGACGAACGCCTGATTGAATATGTACTTAGCCGTAATGTTCTCCGTCAACGAGTAGATGGCTGCTAGCCGCGGACTGAGCGGCAGCTCGTCGAAGCGAGAGTTCTTGTCGAGCCGTATGCCGCCGACCAGTCGCAAGGCATCGAGCGCTTGCCATTGCGCCTCGGCGTAGGCCGCGTAGCTCTGATAAGTGAGGTGGTTAACGCGCTGAATGCGCTGCAGCGAAGCCGGGTTTCCGATTTCCGTGTAGTACTCGAAGGCTCCTCCCTGTGCCGTGATATCTCCTTTCAGATCGGCGCCGCCTGGGATGGTGGCTTTGGGGATGGAGTCGTACTCAGCGACGGTCGCACCAACGGCCAGAGACAATTCTTTCGTGACGTCAATCAGCGCGCGCTCGTCTAGCTGGAAGCTAGCGCCACGCGCATACTTGTAGTCATTCAGAAACAACGAGTCGGGGTTCGCCCGAAAAACGTAGCGGCTGTCCGGGTCTACTTCATAGCGGTTGTACGTCAGCGTCGTGAACAGCTTTGCGGATTTCGTCAGATCGAAGCGATGCTGGCCTTCCAGCACGAGCGATCGGTCCTGCCAGACCGCCTCCTCCACGAAATACAACCCGCCGGCGGAGCCGCCTTCTGAGCTGCTGCGCGAGGAGTCGCGGTACCAAGCCTGAAACGATGTGTTGCCGGACTCCATACGCAGGAACGAATTGAAGCCGCGATCCCAGCGCTTGGGCGGATCGGCGCCGAGGGTCTTTGCGTTAGCGTAGAGCGTCTTCCACCAGTCTGGGTGTGACTTGCTCAAGTCCCATAGACTTGAATCGATGATTTGGGCGTACAGCTGTACGAAAACGGGGTTTTGGCGAGATCCAAAAACGCCTGAGACCGATGCAAATCCGTCCTTGTAGTCACGATAACCGTAGGCCCCAGAAACGCTGAAGTGGTAACCTAGTTTTGGCTTTTCGGTGATGACGTTCACGACAGCAAAAATTGCGTCCTGCCCGTACAACGTCGAGCCCGGCCCGTAGCTTATCTCGATCTGTTTTGCTCCGCGGACGCTGAAGTCGCTGCGGAACGGCGCCTCCTCGCCGCCCGGCGGGTTCACACGCATTCCGTTGACGAGCACTACGATCTTGTTGTTTCCCGTAGCTCCGCGCACGGCGACCGATGCGCCCATCTCGCTAAAAAATATCAGCGATGGGTCGATCCCCGGCACGTCCCGGAGGACGTCGATTAGATTTACGTAGCCTCGATCTTTGATGTCGCGTCCCGTGATGACGTACACGGTAGCTGGGGCATGCTCGAGGTGCTGTGCACGCCGCGAGGTCGTCACGACCTGCAGGTTCATCAGGTTGACGAGCGAGAGGTCCTCGTACGCGCTCGGCCCGGCGTCATGAAGAAGCTCCCCGTCAGTTTCGATGCTTTGCGCACGGGGCTCAGCGCGCGTGCGAACGGCGGGCGCGGCGCTGGCTGGAGGCGGCGCTGGTTGTGGCGCGGGCGGTTGCGCGACGGATTCGGGCGCGCTGACAATCTCCGACCCAGGCTCCGCAGCCGGTGGCGCAGCTTGCGGTGTCCCGGTGGGCTCGTCGACGGGCGTGGGCGGCTCGGCTGGAGCGACGGGCTGGGCAAACCCCACACGGCTGATGAGACAAATTGCCAGCGAAGCCTTGTGTAGGGGACGCAAGGGACGAAGTCGCGATGTCATGGTTTCCTCCTGTCTTCAGCGGCGCCTTTGGACTGATCCACTTCGCGGCGGGTATAGTGAGCCACGTCCGCGCGCCGCACGGCGGCGGGATAGTGAGCCACCCCGGTACGCACCGCGCACGTGGTATGCCCCGTGCAGCTCCCCACGTGACCGACCGACGACGACTGGATCAGGCGAAGGCGCCGCAGGCTCTGCAGCGGTTGCCACGTGGCAACTCGACGCGAGTGCGGCGGCGCCACGACCCGCGCGGCAACCTCCGCCGCGTGCTATGCAGCCGTTTGCGCCGCGCGTTTGCGCCCTCGGCCAACAGGCCAAGCGACCGATGTCTCGCCAGCCACGCGAGCGGTCGCCGTCGCGGCTCGGGCTCCCAACCGAGAGGCTCGGACGAGGTCCCACCTCGCACGAACTGCAAGGACATGACCGAGCTGTCACGGTGGAGATCCACTCGTGCGCCCCGTGCAGTGGATCACGATCCCGCCGCCAGGGGTGAGCTGCGGGCGGGGTCGAGTGGATCACGAAGTGGCCCGAGAATGGATCAGTCTTAGGGCGCCACCGAAGCCTCATGTGGCAGCTCTACGGTCTCACGTCGCCGAACTAAAGGGCCTCGCCGACCTTTCATGGGACCGCACGTCAGGCGGGCCCTACAAACGGCGAAGTGGCGCGCCTCATGCGCAGGGTTCGCATCATCGGGGCTCGCTGCAGATGCTGGGAGCGACGGCGCTGGGGGAGGCCATCAGCCTGGGCTACACATTCGGCCTTTAGGTCAGCGGGGTCGACGCTGGCTGCCGGGCGTTCGCGCTGAGCTAGTCTGCGGCACCGATGAGTGGCGCGCTGACTTCCGGGGGTGACGGCGGCGGCTTCGTCCACTGCTCCGGCTGTGCGCACTCGCAGCAGGACCGTGCGCGCGCTGTCGGAAGCCCGTTTGCGGTGATTGCTGCGTGCTCACGCAGGGCGGCGCAACGCCGCTGCCGGCGGCGCGCATCGAATTCAGCAAGGCGTTGCTCGAGCTCGAGGCCGGAAACGACGGCGTCGACCAAGCGCGCGAGCACTTCGCCGTCGCTGAAGCGGTAACCGCGGACGAAGAGCTCGAGCTTGGCGAGCCAGCGCCGCCAGACTGGATTGACGAACGGGTTGTCGGTGTTTTCTTTGACCGCGAGGACGTGGAAGCCGTTGACGCTGCCGTCGGCGCCGATGCTGACCCTGACGTCGACGCTGGGGAGCCGCGCGTCGCATTTCAAGAGATCTTGCAGGGCGGCGTAGGGTTCGCTTCGTCTTACGGCGATGCCGAATTCGCGCAGACGGCGCAAGGCTGATTCGGCGCCGGCGAAGCTTTGGGCGAGGGCGTCAACGATGGATTGGAAGACGTGCAGGATGTCGAGGCGGCGGCGGTTCTCGTCCCAGATGCGGATGCCGCCCCCGTTTTCGAGCAGGCCGCGCAGCTTGCAGAGGTCGAGGTACACGGCTTCGAGCGCGGCGCGCAGCTCCGGGCGCTCGGTCAGCTCGAAGAGCACGTGGCGATGGAGCGTGACGGTGTCCGGATCCGCGGGTGGTTGGGAGAGCAGCCGGTAGAGGTGCTGCGTTTGCATCACCGGCTCGCGTCCGGCCAGCTTGATGCGGAAGCAGTGCACGACGAAGCGCTGCAGGAACAGCTCGGCCGCGAACTCGCTCGGACGCCAGGTCGAGGGCGCGATGGTCGCCTGATCGAGCGCTTCCGCGAACAAGCCGGCAGAGCCGGAGCCAGCGAAGGCCATCGTTAGTGCGAGGCGTGTCTTGTCGGCGTCCACGCACCGGGTCGGCGTCGCGTGCCAATATGTCCGGAATTATCTGCATTTCGACGACCTTTCCCGGGGCGGTCGGCCTTCGACACCGCGAGTATGCCGATGTTCCCGATCGGGGGCACTCAGGTCGCGACTTCCGTCTCGACGAGCACGGTCGTCGGCTCAGCGAGCTCGAACGGTCGCGCACCTAGCTGAGGCAGCCAGCCGAGCCCTCGTAGGTTTTCCGTTCCCTTCTCGCCTGCCGCAAGCGGCCACTCCCACGTCAGCCGGGTGTGGTGACGTCAGCGGCTTTGGTCCGTCGCGAGAGCAGCGCTTGTAAGCGCCTTACGGACCAGCGGATCGGATCGACGCGGGCCAGGGCGTCGGAGTGCCAGCCTTTGCTGGTGCGGATGGCGAGCAGGCATTGCCAGACGAAATTCACGAGCACCTGGCTGCCATCGTTTCGAGTTGCACCAGAGTAGCTATCACCCAAGCTCACGTGCCGAGAGCAGTCTGCGCGGCTTTCTTCACCCCTCGGCGTCAGTCTGAGCGACCTGCTCCAGCGTTTTGCGGAGTTCTGGTGTAGGCGTACAGTGCAATGTCGCTAGGCCACGTATGGCGCTGAAACGCGCGACACTCGACGACTACCGCCTACGGCTACTTCGCGCTGAGCCTTCGCAGCCCTGAGCGGCGCACGCTCACGTCGGGCAGACCCTATTGACCGCAGGCAACCGTCGCGAGGCCTTGCAGCTCGACGC
>DATEDZ010000367.1:0-29876 GCA_035281385.1 Polyangiaceae bacterium | reverse complement strand
CGCGGCCGATTTGGGGGGGACCGGCGGCCCGCAGCGCGTAGCGCGAGGACCGACGAGGCGGGGGCAGCCCCTTCCCACAACCTCATCAAACGTCGTGACTTTACATGCCTCGTTGGTCTGAGGGCGCAGCCCTCGTTAGCTACTTGGCGATGCGGCGGAAGGGGTGCTTGATGGCATCAACGGGACGCTCAATGACCTGACCATGGCGAGCGAGGTCGACTACGTCTTCCTTGTCTCTACTCTTGAGCAGTCGAGCAAACAGGTGCGTGTGGATCTGCCGCTCAAGGTGCTTGACGGACCACGCGCCGCGCTCCGCCTCGATCTCGTAGAAGCTGCGTTCGGCCTGGTGCTCGACATTCATGAGCAGGCGATAGTGGAACCAACCGAGCGCCGGTAAAAACCCGTCGAGAGCAGGAGAACGTCGGGTGGCGCGCTCAAGCGCCGTTCTCAAATTGAGACAGCGAAAATGCCGTGCGGGCGACAAATAAAGGGGAATTCGACGAGCCGAACGGCTGGCCTATGTCAACTTATGTATGTGCAGTCCCGACATTGGCACCTCGACCCCACCCCGGATCGCGGCGCCCACGTCTCGGGAGGCTTTCCGCCGCCGGCCGTGGCGGAGCGCGAGAGCGTCGATACGACCTTGCTCGGCTCTGCGCAGCGCGTCTTGCGCGCCGGCACATCGTTCCGCTCGCGCGTCAGCGTGCTGCTGTCGATTCTGATCGTGCTCTTGCTGTGGGGTGCTCACGATTGGTCGGACCGACGCGCGCGCGTGGCGTGGCAGAAGCCGCTGCGCGTGGCGCTCGTGCTGGTGGCGCGCGAGCCGATTCCGGAGGGCACGCTCGGGCTGCTCACGGCGCGCAGCTTCGATCTCGAACGCCGCCTGGCGCACGAGTACGCGCGCTACACCGGACACACGGAGACGCCGGTCGAGATCGTCGTGCGCGGCGTGGCCAGTGAAGCGGAAGCTCCGCCCTCCCTCGAGGGCGACGATCTACTCGATCTCGTCACGTACGGAGCCAGGCAGTGGCGCTGGACCAGCGCGATCGATAGCCAGGCGCGCGTCGAGCGCGGCTACGACTCACGCGTCTATTTGGTGCTCAAGCCAGCCGTCGGAAAGGAGCCCGCATTCGTAAAAGGTGAAAGCGAGTACGGCGGCCGCGTCGGCATCGCCCAAGCCGACATCGCGCGCGACACGGTCGATTTCGCGCTGTTCGTGGTGGCGCACGAGCTATTTCACACGCTCGGGGCGACTGACAAGTACGATGAGCAGGGGCACGCGCGCTACCCTGGCGGCTTCGCCGAGCCGCAGCGCCCTCGACTCTACCCACAGCCGGGAGCCGAAGTGATGGCGCGCGGCGTTCCGCTCGCACCCGGCTTCGAACGAGCGCCGGAAACGTTGGACGAGCTGTACGTCGGAGACGCCACCGCGCGCGAGCTCGGCTGGGTGCGCTAGGAGGCTGGTGTGAAACACCAGCTGTCCAAATCGGCGGAGCCGCCGCGTAGAGGGGAGGCTCAAGAAGCTTTGCTTCGTGATCTTTTCTTCCAAGACTCACATGTCTTGTCGGGCTGGGGTCCCTGCCCCAGCTAGCACTACTGCTGGGAATTTTCGATTTGCTTGGGAATTTCAGCTGTCGCAACCTGCCCGAGCGGGCGCTCCGCCGGGCCCAGCGACTCTTCCAGCCAACGACGAAACCGCGCTGGCGTCGCCAGTTTTGACTCGTGGCTCGTTCCCACTCACGCCGATCGTGATCTGCTCTCGCCAAAGTCTGCGACAGTAGTGTAGTTCTCCGTGACCTGGATACGCCTCCTTGGTGCTGCTGCTTTCATGACCGGGAGGTGCAGCGGAAAGCGTCAGGGACGATCGCTCGGCGTCATTTGCGGCTCGAACGCCTGGAGGCTCGCTTCGACTTCGGCGCGCTCACGGCGCTCCGCGAGCAGCTCGGAGACCGACATACCCCGCGCTTGCAGCAGGTATCCGACCAGCAGCCGGTAGCGGTCGTAGTGGCCAGAAAGCGCCGGGTTCATGTCGCGCGTGCGAGCCAGCAGATTGCGCCGACTGCGCTGCACGTCGACGGGCTCTGCGAAGGCCACATAGTCGGCGTAGCCTTCGACCTGGAAGGCTGCCAGCCGCGCATAAGCAAAGCGACCGGTATGGTCAGCCGTCATGGCGTGGGTGACCTCGTGCGCCACGTAGTAGGCGAGGGTTCGCTGACCTCCTTTCTCGGCGCCCGAATGACCGATGACGCGCCCGCGCTCGATGCTCGACGGGCGAATGAACACATTGCCGTTGAGCCAGGTATTGGCGACCCCGCCCGAGCGCCACTGGTGCAGCGTGAACAGCGCGAACAGCGCTTTCGTGTCGCACAGAAACACGTGGTGCTCCCGGCGCGGATCGTAGAGCGGCGAACGCTCCAAGCGCCTCAGGACGTCATCGAGCAGCGTAGCGGTTTGCGCTGGCAGCGGCTGCCTGGCGTGGAGCACGATATTGCGGCGCTGCAGGCTCTGAGCAAACAGCGGCTGAGGGTGAGCCACCAGCCCAACATAGCCAGAAACGGCGCTGACGACCGCAATCGTCACGCGCCAAAGTCTTCGCCTGCTCGACGTCAGACTTCGCCAGACTCCCGCCGCTCGGCTCATGCGCAGAAAACGCGCATCCGGCCTGGATATTCCAGGGAACTACACAGATCTCGTCTGGACCGGGCTTGCCTTCTATTACTCTGGTAATAGAACGACAGGAGAAGGAAGATGAATCAGTATTGGATCCCGATCGCCATTTCGTGGCTGGCGCTGGCCTGTGGACGTGCCGCAGCTCCCGCACAGCACCTGCGCTTTGCCGAGGTGGGCAAGAGCGGGGCAGGAGTCGACTGGACGCGTCCGGTGGTGCTCGAGTTCCAGCCCGGCGATCGCTTGCCAGTTCGAGTGGCGTTCTCCGATCAGGTATTCGAGCTTTCGCCGGCTGCGTCCGCGATCGAGCTGGTCGCCAAACGCCGCGGCTTCCTGCGCATCGAGCAGGGCCGCATCACCGGCAGCCTCACCGGCGACGATTTCGACGCTACACCGCTGGCACCCGGCCAATTTCGCTTCGGCATCGCCGTAACGAAAAACGGCAGCTGGGTCGACCTAGCAGTGACGACTCCGCGCCACGCCGAACCAATGGAGCAAAAGCCTTGACGCCGTGGGGCTGCGCGCCTGTCGGTGAAAGGACGGGAGACGATGACTCGGGACAGGATGACCATGCTCTTCTTCGAGATTTTCAGCGGCCTGCCGAGGCAGGGCCCCGGGGACGCGGCGAGCACGCTCGCTGCGCTCGCGCTCGTGCCGGAGGTCGGGCCCCACACGCGCGTGCTCGACCTGGGCTGCGGTACCGGTCTACACACGCGCTTGCTCGCGCAGCGCACGCCCGCGCGATTCGTGGCGATCGACAACCATCGTCCTTACGTGGAAGAGCTGAATGTCCACGCCGAGGCGCTTGGCCTCGCGGATCGACTCGAGTCGCGTGTCGGAGACATGACGCAACTCGACTTTCCGCCAGGTTCTTTCGATCTTATCTGGTGTGAGGGCTCGATCTTCGTCGTGGGCTTCGACACCGGGCTGCGCGACTGGCGCCGGTGGCTCGCCCCCGGCGGGCATGTAGCCATCACGGAGGCGTGCTGGACGAAACCCGATGCACCACCCGAATGCAAGGCGTTCTGGGAGCGCGAGTACCCGGCTATCCGTGGCGCGGCCGATCTCGTCACGGTCATTGCCGACTGCGGCTACGACACCGTCGGTCACTTCCCGTTGCCGCCCTCTTCATGGTGGGACGACTACTACCGACCACTCCAGGAGAGTATTAACCAGTTCCGCGCTCACCATCACGACGAGGCCGACGCACTGGGATTGGCGGACCAGGTCCAGCGTGAGATCGATATCTGGCACGACTACTCGGAGTTTTACAGCTACGAGTTCTTCGTGGTGCGCGCACGCTGACCACACTCACTGGGCCGTCGCGGCTCACGCAGTCGGCCAGAAAGAAAACCAAGCAAGACTGGTGACCAGCAGACCAGCTCCGAAGCACGGTGCGGGCCATGCTCGAGTTCCTCAATGGTTCGGCTTCGGGTCGAGCATCGTGACGACGAGCTTGATGGCACCACGCGGCGTGAAGTACTGGCCGCGATCTCCCCGCAAGTAGGTACCGACGCTCTGCGACGTGTGCGCGACGCCAGACTCGAAGATGGCGATGTCGACCTTCTTGTTCGAGCCATCGACCTTGATCTTGAGGAGAGCTCTAGTCTAGTGGCGTCGCGCAATCTTCAGGGGGGGATTGTCAACCACGCGACGCCGACACCACCTTGGGCAGGTACCAGAGGCGAAGTCAATCATCCTGAGGTATGATGAACCGCGAGGCGCCGTCGAATTACCCGGCCGCCCTTGCCGGGCGCCTCGGCCGCGATCATCGACCGATTTTAGCCATGCGCGGACCCATAGCACTACTGCTGGGAATTTTCGATTTGCTGGGGAATTCCAGCTATCGCGACCGGCCCGAGCGGGCGCTCCACCGGGCCCAGCGACTCTCCTAGCCAACGACGAAACCGCTCTGGCCTCGCCAGTTTTGTCTCGTGGCTCGTTCCCGCTCACGCCGATCGTGATCTGCTCTTGCCAAAGTCTGCGGCAGTAGTGTTAGTCGGTCTCGCGCCGGTTTGTGTCGCGATTTCGCGCTGACGCAGCCTTGTCGGGGATCAAACCGTAGCTCTTGAGCTTGCGATACAGCGTGGCCGATCCGATGCCGAGCTGTTCGGCCGTACGCGTCTGGTTGCCGGCGTTCAGCTCGAGCGCGGAAACGATGTACTCCTTCTCCACCTCGGCTAGACGCCGAACCGCTCCCGCCGTCGCGGTGGTCACGAGACAGGCTTGCCGCACGTCCTCGGGTAGATCCTCGAGCTCGACGCGACTGCCCCGCGCCAGAGCCACCGCGCGCTCCATGGCATTTTCCAGCTCCCGCACGTTGCCAGGCCACTGGTAGCGTAAGAGCTGATCGGCTGCGCCCGCTGCGAGGCCAACGATGCGGCGCTTCATCTGCAATGCGGCGTCGGCCAGCAGGACGCGCGCGAGCGGCAGGATGTCGTCGCGACGTTCGCGTAGTGCGGGCACGTGCAGATCGACGACCTTGAGCCGGTAGTAAAGGTCTTTCCGGAACGCACCGCCCACGACTCCATGCGCCAGATCCCGATTGGTCGCGGCCAGGACCCGAACGTCCACCGGTCGGCTCCTGTTCTCGCCCACGCGACGCACCTCGCGCTCTTGCAAGACGCGCAGCAGCTTTACCTGCATGGCAGGCGAGACTTCCCCCACCTCGTCGAGCAAGAGCGTGCCATTGTTAGCGGCCTCGAACAGTCCTGGTCGGTCTTGCGTCGCGCCCGTGAAAGCCCCGCGCGTGTGCCCGAACAGCTCCCCTTCCAGGAGCGTTTCCGCGATCGCGCCGCAATTGACGGCAATGAACGGCCCCGCGGCGCGGGTGGACTCGTCGTGGACGAGCCGGGCGATCCGCTCCTTCCCAGCGCCGCTTTCCCCAGTGATGAGCACGGTCGCATCGACCTTGGCGACGCGCCGTGCCAGGTCGACGACTCGTTGCATCGCGGTGCTCTTGGCCACGATGCCGTGCGGCTCGTCGACGTCGCGCGCCACGCGGACCAGGGCACGCCGGCGTTCGTGAAGCTTGCGTTCTGCCGCCTTCAAAGTATCGGTCACGCGTTGCAACGACACGTCCAGGCAATCCTCGAGGCGATTCGGTTCGAAAAAGTGCAGCTCGCTGGCGCGCTCGCTACCCCAGTCGGCGCGCGTGCGGCCAAACAGGTGGCAGGCGGCGTTGCCCTTGCCCGTGCAGCGATCCTCGAGGACGTAGATTTCCTCGCCCGTGCTACGGCTGAGGTAGCCGCTGGTGAGACCCGAAATAGTCCAACACACCGCCTCGTCCGAGCGTCCAAAATGCAGCAAGTGTTGCTCAGCCTCGTAGGACGAAACGACCATCACCCCGCCTTTGGAGAGCGGGCCGTCGCTACCCGGCGCCACACGAAACAAGCCCTGTAGCGCGTGGATGCGCGTGCTCGCATGCCGCCAGTCCTCCTCGCTGTCCCACTTGAGCTCCACGTGCATGGCCTCGGCCATGCGCCAGCCATGGGCGAAACCGAACTGGGTCAGCACCGTGCGCGCCGCCGTGAGCCCGAAGTTCTCGACCAGATACTTTCGGAGCAGACCCATCGCCACCGCGTCGATCAAGAGCGCGCGCTGGCCCGCGAAGCGAATGATGCCCGCCTCCGGATCCAGCTCTAGAAGCTCCTGGTGGTCCAAGTCGTCGACGCGCATCAGTTCCTTCGTATTGAAGGACACCCTACTTCACGCTGATGGACCCTGCCACGCAGCCAAGCCACAGATTGGTCACGATTCTCGAGGCGCCCTAGCGGCACCGAACCCACTGCGTGCCCGCCAATGGACCAACCACACCCAGAGAACACCTCGAGCTGGCATCGGTTCCAAGAGCAACTGAGCGAGCCGCTCAAGTCCCTTTACAGGAAGCTCACGAGCGACGCCAACTCGGCCGGAGCAGCGACGAGCACCAGCGGGGGCTGCAGGCCCATACCGTGCGGGGCGTCGAGGTCGATCTATGCAGCTCGTGCCGCGGAACTTGGCTCGACGAGGGAGAGCTCGAACAGCTCACGCACAGAGCCCCCGGTCTCGTAACAAGGCTCCTGGCCACGTTCTGCGGCAAAGCAGCGTCGAAAAACTTGCCCACCAAGTAGGCAAACGCCCCTGGCACGGATGCTGCTCGGGACGTTTGTGCATGCGCGAACCAAGCGACATCCGCGAGCACCGATGATGGTCGTGCGCTCAGCCAAGGAGCGCAGCCACCAGCGTCGCGGCAGGCAAGAGCTCTGGCTCACGTTCGACTTCGACGCGCGGGCGCACGCGGACCCGCTCGCCCAGGGCTATGGCAGCCTGCAGCTGCTCAATGAAAGCCGCCTTTCTCCTGGCGGAGGCAGCTCCACACGTCACCAGCGTGACGCCGAGATCATCACCTATGTTCTGGAAGGTTCGGTGGCCTACGACGATTCGCTTGGCCGCTCGGGAGTGCTCCACGCCGGTGAGTTCCGCGTGATGACGGCTCGTCGCGGCCTTCGTTGCACGGAGACGAACCCATCACGAACCGACCGGACGCAGCTGTTTCAGCTCTCCGTGCAATCGCGCGGTGCGGGCGCTCTGCCCGGCCACGAGCAGAAGCGCTTCAGCGCAGCCGAGCGCCGCGGTCGCCTGTGCATCGTTGCCTCGCCCGACGCGCGGTTGGGCTCGCTCCATTTGCAGGAGGACGCACTGGTCTACTCGGCTTTGATCGAGCGTGGTCACCACCTGGTGCATGACCTGGCGCCGGGGCGTAGCGCCTGGCTTCATCTCGTGACCGGCCAGGTGGCGCTGGGGGACGCGCTGCTCGTTGCCGGTGACGGCGCCGGCATCAGCAGGCAGCGACCGGTCTCCTTCACGGCTCGCGAAGAGACCGAAATTCTCCTAGTTGACGTCTTGGAACGACCTGCACTGGGGTAAGAAACGCGGTGCAGAAGCGACTCGTCCCCCGGCGCCCATTCGCGATTCAGTGACGCGCGCGCAGCCCGCGAGCCTTAGGGCTCCCTCCGCTCGGACGACTTGCGAGTCATGGCAAAGTCAGGCCGATACACGGGGACCCATCCAACTCGTCTTGCCGCGGTACACCGCTGCACGCGCCAGTTGCTTCATCAGTCCGGCGTCCACTGCCAGCGGGGTGACGCTCAAGGTTAATCCGCATGAGAATGATCCGACTAGGACGTCGTCGCGGATGCGAACGATCTCGTAGCAACCCGACCGAGCCCGCAAGACGCGATACGTCGTGCCAAACAGCTGAACCATGCCTGTGCTCTGCATTGCGGTTCTTTCCGGAGATAGCCACTTCCGTGCCGTGGAGCGTTGCCCGGTATTTCGCGATCCGTGGGCAGCGCTTGGGGCGAAACGGTGGGGCGCCCGCGCTGAATCGAGACAGAAGCGCGGCGCGCTCAACTCGCGCGGAGACCACAGAAGCGCGGCGCGCTCAACTCGCGCGGAGACCATCGAGCGCCGGAGTGACGGCCAACTGGCCCAAGACGCGAGGAGCTACTTCGTGCCCGCGAGCCTCATGAGGGGACGCCCGGGGAGCGCCTGTCCGGAGGCGCGTAGTCCCGAACGTCCCTCGAAATGAGTAGGTACGGCATCGTTTTGATGGAGGTAGGAGGCGGCGACGCTCGTCAGGCGGCCCGGCGTACGAACCAGCGAACCCAACGTGGGCAAGGTTTCGCCCGTCTCGGGATTCAGCAGCGTCGTATCGTCTTGATACACTCGCGGCGAGCGGTGCAGAGCGTGCAGCGCCTGGAAGTACGGGAGCGACTGGTAGCGCTCTGGCCAGCGTTGTCGCAGCAAGTCGCCCAAGCGGCGGCCGTGCCTGGCGCTCATGGCAGGGAACAAATGGTGCTCGACGTGGTAGCCGAAGCCAAGCGTCAACCACTCGAACACGCGCGGACCAGTGACGCTGAGCGAGTTGACGAGCGGGTCGTTGACTTCCGTGTGGGGGCTGAGGCTGTGGTTGGTGAGAATCAAGCTCATGATGATGCAGTTGCCGACCAGGAGCGGGATGCCGAACGCAAACAGGAAGGAAGCCGGACCGGTCGCCAGCGCTAGCCCGAGCAATAGAGCCCAAGTCGCGCCGCTTTCCAGCAGCGCCCGCCGGTGCTCTGCTCGCTTCAGCATGCCGTCTTTTCTGGCACGGATGAGCACGTGACTGCTCTGTATCGAGAAGCCAATGAGCAGGCTGAAGACGCCAGCGAGCCGGCGGCGCCCGGGCGAGAACCAATCGGTCACCCGCCGCAGCGTGCGGTTCTCCCGGTACGCGCGGAGCGTGGGATAAGTGTCGGGATCTACACCCGGACGGTTGGTGCTGCCGTGATGGACCCGGTTGTGCCATGCCTCCCAGAGCCGAGGTGAGATCGCGAACGGCATGAAGCAAATCCCGCCGACGATACGCCGCAGTGTCTTGTTTCGTACCAGAGCGCCGTGCAAGGCTTCATGACCGACGAACGTCAACCCGGCGAAGCTGGCGCCAATCAGTAGCGAAAGCAGCAAAGCTACTGGCCACGGCACCCAGCGCAAGCCGATCGCCGCGATCGACGCCGCAATCACCAGGAAATGAGCCGGCAGCCAGAGCAGGCGCGAGCGGGCCGGCGCAAACGTCTTGGCTGTCAGAAGGGGTCGGATTTCACGCGCATAGTTCGAACTGGTTTGCAGAGACATCGTGAGCTACCCGCGCCAAAGCAGGAAGCGTGCCGCCGGAAGGGCACGCTTCGTGCACAGGTATGGCTAGGCAAGCATGAAGACCGACAAGCTGCGAGAGTACGTGATCCGAGAGGAAGTCATGAAGTTGCTCTCCGAAGAGGAGCTCTCCAGAGTCAGCTTGGCCGAGACAGCTGCTCATCTGCGAGAAGGGCAGGAGTATCTGGACCTGGAAGAGACGGTTCGAGGCGTTCGGAGGGCAAGCTGGACATCGGTGCCTACGGGGCGCGTGCTTCCACGCGATGCCGTGCCTGCTTCGACCTGGAGCAAGATTCTGACGCTCGTCAGCAACGCACCATACGTCGATGACCGCAAGACGCGCGAGCCCTGAGCTCTTCGTCCCCTGCATCCATGTGATCGATAGCTTCAAGGCGGTTCGCGACATCGTCGGCGACGCCGCCACTTTGCGGACGTTCGTTTACGATCTTGCAGTTCACACTGCGAGCTGGAGCGCGACCCCCAAGTCCTACCGCTTTGATAAAACGCGTGGAACGCTCCGGAAACGCTGCGGCGGTCTGATTGTTGTTGTTTCGCGAACTTAGACTTGCGATATAAGTTCGATCGTGAAGTCCGACGAAGGACACACGGAGCAGAGCGCGGCGCTCGCGTTCGACACCGTCGTCGAAACCCCGGCGAGCGAGGCAACGCTAGCCTCGCCGAAGGGAGCTGCGGCGCCGAAAGAGTGGACCGGCGAGCGCGCGGGTCGCTATTGGCTGCGCCGCGAGCTCGGCGCGGGCGGCATGGGCAGGGTCTACGAAGGCTACGATCCGGAGCTCGAGCGCCGCGTGGCGGTCAAGCTGCTGCATTCGAGCTTCGACGCGGAGTGGCTGTCGCGTGAAGCGCGAGCCCTGGCCAAGCTCTCGCACCCGAACGTCGTCGCGGTCTATGACGTGGGCACGCTGCGCGGTCGCGTTTTCGTCGCGATGGAGTTGGTCGAAGGAACCACCCTCAGACGATGGGTCGCCGAGCAGGTGCGAACGCTCGAAGACCTGCTGGCCGTGGTGGTGCAGGCAGGGCGTGGGCTGGCAGCCGCCCATGCGGCGGGGCTTCTGCATCGTGACTTCAAGCCGGAAAACGTCATGGTGGGCCAGGACGGCCGCGTCCGAGTGCTGGACTTCGGTCTCGTCCACGCTTTCAAGCAAACGACAGGCGCAGGGCCGGCCCATGCTGCCCCGCAGCCCGCAAGCGCCGGTCCCGCAGCCGCCAGCTTCGACGATCGGGAAGTCAGCAACGTAGTCGGCACGATGGCGGGAACGCCAGCGTACATGGCGCCGGAGCAGCTGTGCGGAGAGCACATGACTCCCGCGACCGATCAGTTCAGCTTTTGCGTCGCGCTCTGGGAAATGCTCTACGGACAGCGTCCGTTCGTGCCCGAGGAGATCCTCGTGTTCGGCATGGGGATTCGACAAGGCCCGCTCCAGCCGCAAGCCCCGGCCGAGGTCGATTGGGTCCCGAGCTGGCTGCGCCGTGTGCTCGAAAAAGGTCTAGCTATCGAGTCTACGCAGCGCCACGGCTCGATGGTCGCATTGCTCGAGGCGCTCGAAACCGGCCTGCTGCGGGCCGCAGAGGAGCGGCGCCTGCTGGGTCGCCGTTACGAGATCTTGTCGGCGGCCTCGGGTGCGACATTGCCGGGTGCCGAGCGCGCGCTCGACCGGTTCACGGGGCGCTTGGTCACCATCAAGCGGCTGGCCTCGCCCTCCCGCCGCGCCGCTCCCATCACGCGTGAGCAGCTCGGAGATGCTTTCAGGCAGTACGCGTCGCTGCGTCACCCGAACCTGATCCGCGTGCTCGACTTCGGCTTCGACAGCGTCGGCGCCGCCTACTGGGTGCTCGATCTGAAGGACGAGGGCACCAGTGTGCTCACGGCGCTGCGCCTTTCGGGGGCGCGTCCGGCAATCGACTACTGCAATCAACTCTTGCAGGCCCTGGGCTATCTGGACAAGCGCGGCCTATCGCTCGATGCCCTGGAGCCTGCGACGGTCGTGGTCGTGGACGACCAGGTCAAGTTCGTACCCACCAGGCTGCTGTCGCCCACGACGCCGCGTGGAGCGCGCTCTTCGGACGTTCCTGCGAGGCCAGAAACCGTAGGCTCGCTGGACGCCGAGACGCGAGCCGTGAGCGTCTTCGAACGCCTGTCGCAGGGCGACCCGGCCGCGCGGTACCAGACAGCGGCCGAGCTCGCGCGAGCGCTCGAAGCCGCCACCGGGCGAGCGATTGCGGAGGCGCTGGAGTCGCCAGAGAGCTTGCTGCAAGCTGCGCCTTTCCTGGGGCGAGACCAGGAGCTGAAGGCTCTCACGGACGCCGTCCAAACCGCGTGCAGCGGCCAAGGTGCGGCCTGGCTGGTGAGCGGCGAAAGCGGGGTCGGCAAGTCTCGTCTGCTGGACGAGATCACGTCGCTGAGCATCGCAAGTGGAGCGGTCGTGCTGCGGGGGCAAGAAGAGCGCGAAGGCGGCAGTCCTTATCGACTGTTTCGTGACGTGCTGCGCGGACTGGCGCTGCTCACCGAGCTGGACGAGGTCGAAGCCAGCGTGCTTTCGCACGTCGTACTCAACTTGGAGAAAATCCTGGGCCGCCCGATTCCCGCCGCGCCGGAGCTCGACGCGCTCTCGACACATGGCCGGTTGGTCGAAGTGGTCAAGAGGCTCCTGCTCCGGCAGCGGCAGCCGATCGTGATGCTGCTCGAGGACGTCCAATGGGCCCGGAGCGACAGTCTCGACCTGCTGCAGCACTTGGCCAAGGCCGCCGCCGGCTCGAGCGCGCTGATCCTGGCGACCGCTCGCGACGACGCCCCGCCGCTCTGGCGACAGCAGCTCAAAGCGCTGCGCGAGATGCATCTGGACCGCCTGCCGCCGGCGCAGATCGCTCGGCTGGCCGAGGCCATGATCGGGGAAAATGCCAAGCGGCCAGAGCTGCTCGCGCTGCTCGAACGCGAAACCGAGGGGAACGCTTTCTTCCTGGTCGAGGTCGTGCGGGCTCTCGCGGAGGAAGCCGGAGGGCTCGAGCGCATCGGCCAAGCCGAGCTCCCCGAGAAGGTCTTCGCGGGCGGTGTCCAGAGTGTCGTTCAGCAGCGCCTGCGTGCGGTTTCAGGCCCAGCGCGCGCGCTCTTGCCCGTGGCGGCCGTGTCGGGCCGGCGGCTCGAGCCGCGGCTTCTGGCTCGACTGCTGCCGGGCGCCGACCTCGACCACTGCATCGCCAGGTGCACCGATGCAGCGATCTTGGAGCAGAGTGGCACGCAGCTGCGCTTTCGCCACGACAAGCTACGCGAAGGCGTACTGGCCACGTTGTCTGAAGCCGAGCGCGCGGAGCTGCACGCTCGGGTGGCCGAGGGCCTGGAGGCCGAGCACGCCGGCGACCCCGAATTTCATGCGGCCATCGCGCATCACTTCGGTCGGGCGTCGAACCTTGCCAAGGAAGCGCACTACGCAGGCCTGGCTGGTGACTACGCGCTCCTGCACGGCGCGGTTCGCGAAGCGATCGAGCTGCTCGAGCGGGCGCGCGCCTGGCAAGCAAAGGGCACAGGCACGCTCGCGCTCGCTCGCCTCTGCGTCACCCTGGGCGACGCCTACTACTTGACGACGGACATGCCGCAGGCCATGTCTTGCACCGCCCAAGCCGGTGCCGCGACCGGCGTTCGCTTTCCCTCGAGCTCGCTCGAGCGCGGTCTGGCGCTCATCTGGCAGCTCGCGGTCCACGTGATGTATCGCGTTTGGCCCACGCTGGCCGCGCGTGGGAACGCTTTGGAGAGGGAAAAAAGCCAGGTTGCCTCGGCCGCAGCCGGCTGCGCCGCCACCGTCAACATCAGCCAGTCGAACGCGCTCGGTGTATTGCTCTTCAGCTTGATGGCCTGGAACCTGGGTGAGCGCGCACAAGCTCCCAATTTGTGGGCTTCCGGTGTGCTTGGCTACGGCCTGGCCACGCTGGGTTTCTCGAACCTTTCGCGGAGCTACTTCGCGTCAACCGAACGCGGCGCACCAGCGCTCGACGGCTCGTACGCGATCGTCAAGACCAGCTACTTGATGGGCATCGGGGAACTGGCTGCAGCCGAGGCGTTGATGCAAGAGGGGCTCGAGCTCGCCCCGCGCACGGGCTTCTATCGTGCCGAGGCCTTCCGCTGGTTTCTGCTCGGCTACTGCGCCTACTTCCGAGGGGATCTCGAGGAAGCTGACAAGCGCTTCGCGCTCGCCGCCGCGCACGAAGGCTTGCGAGCCAACTTCGCCCCCGGGCTGGCGCTGCTGCGCGCTCTCGACGGTCGCCTGCCCGAGGCTGAATCGCTCTTGAGCGAAGCCTTGCACGAGGCCAATCCCGCGGCCTCCCGCTCGATTGCGCTGGGCGTGCTCGCGCTGATTCGAGCGCGCCAGGGCAACCTGCCCGCTGCCTTGGGCTCCGCCGAAAGTGCGATCGCGCTTGCCAAGGGTGGTAGCACCTTCGGCTATGCCGGTGCCGCCTACTTCGCGGGCGTTTTCGAGGCCTACCTGACCGTGCTCGAGCAGGCAAAAAAGGGCGATCGCGACACCGGCCCGGCGCTGCGCGGTTTGCGTCGAGCGACTCGCCACTGCCGGTCTTGGGCCAAGGCGTTTCCGATCGGACGCCCGCTGCTGCTGCTCTACGCGGGCAGGCAGGCTCAGCTCATGGGCCAAGATCAGCGTGCGGAGCGGCTGTGGCGCGAGAGTGAAGAGCTCGCCCGCAGCATGAATGTCGGTCTCTACGCAGCGCTCGCGGCGCGAGAGCTCGAGGCCATGACTGGCGGCGCGCCGGTGCGGCGCGCGGATGCCAAGAGCGCCACATAGCCAGCGTCGAGGGCGACGTTAGCCAAACACAGCGTGTACAGCAAAAACAGGCTCGTCTGCGGGCCCTCGAGCAACGGATACAGGAAGACGAAGCCGGCCGAAGTCAGCCCATTGCCCAGGAGCTTGCACCAGGCGACGGCGTAGTTGATGTTGTCTGCGCTCCGGCGCTCGAAATAGAGAAAGTAGAAGAGCACGGACATCATCACCGAGATCACATAGGCGTCCAGAAATCCGTACGCGTCGTTCAAGGCCTCTTCGAGCGCGAGCTGCGCAATCAAGGCAAACACGAACGTGACCGCCGCCACGACGTAAAATCCACGCCGAATTTCGGGAATCCGCTGCTGCTCTCGCCCGTAGCGCAATAGGGTCCACACGATCGCCGCGTCGAGGCAGAGCCAGAGCACGTCCCCGATGTGCCACAAGCGGACGGGCGCGATGCGATAAACCGCGGCGATCAGCTCCCAGGCGAAGTTCGCCGCGACCGCCGCCAGCGGGATCAGGTAGGTACGCTGCCGGAAACCACCGATGATCGCCAGCACGTAGAGGATGAGCCAGAAGGCAGTCCCGACGTCCACCAGCCCGAGTAACCACGGATGGTCGCTGAGCGGCAGCGTGTGTGCATGCTTGAACAACTGGCTCGGCATCCCGGCCTCAGCTATCGGCAGCGCGGATACCCCAGTGGGTTTTCAGGCTGTCCGGGATCAGAAACGGTGCCCGGTTCCCGCCGCGTTCAACCAGCAAAAGGCCCTCGATCAAGTGTCGGCTCACGTAGCTGATGGCCTGGTCCTCGAGTGAGGGCTGGATGTTTCGCTCTCCGAAGAAATGCTCCACGTGCACGACCAAGTCCACCACGTAGCGCGTCCAGTCGGACGGCGGCAGACCCAACAAGGCCGCCACGTTTTTTCCGGTAAACGGATCGCTATCGAGGAAGAAGTGGATGAGGCTCGCAGGGGCGCCTTTGAGCAGCGCTGGCAAGAGTCCCTGGTAGCCCTCGACGAGGGCTTGAGCGAGCGCAACACCCTCGAGCGACGCCGCAATCTGTCGCTCGTGGATGAGCTGAGTGAGCGCCCGGCCCTGGTCGATGCTGGCGGGGATGAGGTCGTCTCTGATCCCCATGATCCGGCCGACGGCCATCCAAGCGCGGAAGTAAGCGTCACGAGCGGCGGGCTCGAGCTCGGCGCCGAGGCGCTGCAAACCATCGAGCACCAGAAAGCTGAACGACATGAGCGTGCCGGCCAGATCCTCCTGGTTGATGGGTGTTCCTAGCGCAGGATCCCACGGCTGCGCTTGGTTGTTCGTCAGCAGGTGGCGAACCGCGGCATGCATGAGCCGCACCTTTTGCGCCGAACGCATTCCTCTTCCGTCCGGACCGAGGCCGCCGGGCGCCATCACATCCACCACCATCTGGGTGGTCTCGAACACGCGCCGCGTGGGATTGGTGATCAAACGACCGGTCCGATACAGAACCTGAACCCCCTTCTTGGCCGCATAGTCGGCGGGGAGCGAGTAGAACCCGAGCACCGCCAAAATTTCGGGGCCGAGCACACCGAAGACCTCCTCGGCGAGGATCATCTGCGGCGAATCGATGTCGGGAGGAGCGGCGGTGCGTGTCAGGTAGTCGCAGACGGCCGCTGGCAGCAGCTCGGAGGGCAAGCCGTCGTTGACGACCAGCGTGCGCATCAGCGCGTTCACCGCCTCGACCTGGCCCTCGCGAAAGAGCTCGGCAATCACGGCATCGGCGACAGGATCGCCCTCGCTTCTCGCGTCGTCCAAGAGCTCGTTGGTCCAGATTGTCGACAAGCCCGTTCTCCTCTCTGAGCCGGACCAACGAGCGAATCACGAAATTCCACGGAGTCCAAGGTCTAAGATCAGCGCCAGGAGCGCCGAAACAGCCCGGCTCGCCGTCACAAACACAGACCGAGCGCGCAGCCGAGCAGGCCCTGACACACGTTACCGCAGCGTCCGCAGTTGAGCGGGTCGCTGCCGGTGTTGACGCACTGACGCGAGCACGCGGAGAGCCCCGCGTTACATTGAATACCGCATTGGCTGTTGATGCAGGTCGCGGTGCCATTGCCCGGGACCGGGCAATCGTTACCGCACGCTCCGCAGTTGAGCGGGTCGTTCCTGGCGTCCACGCAGCCCATGCCACAGGGGATGAACCCGGTGGCGCACTGGAAAGAACATTGGCCCGCGTTGCAGCGCGGCGCCGCGTTCTCGGGAGCCATGCAGACCTTACCGCAGTCGCGGCAGTTGGAGGTGTCGGTGGCAGTGTCGACGCACGCCCCGGAGCACTCCGTCTTGGTGCCACAGTCGGTGCCGCACTCACCAGCCTGGCACACTTCACCGGCCCCGCAGGCAGTTTGGCAGTCGCCGCAGTAAGTGGGGTTCGACGCCAAGTTGACACATTGGCCGTCGCAGCGCGCGCGGCCTGCGTTACACACGATGTCGCACTTACCGGCCACACAGCTGGGAGCAGCGTTGGCGGCGCCGGGACAGACCTTGTCGCAAACACCGCAGTTCTTGGTGTCGCTGTCGAGACGCACACAAGCACCGAAGCATGCGTCATAGCCTTCGTCACAGTCTTGCTCACAGGCTGAAGCAACGCAGGTCGGGTAACCGTGCGCCGTAGCTGGACACTGCTTGTCACAGTCACCGCAGTTGGTGGGATCGCTCGTCAGGTCGACACAAGCTCCTTTACAAGCTTTGGTGCCGCCGCTGCAGTCGCTGCTGCAGGCTCCGGCATCGCACACCTCATCCGTCAGACAGGTCTTGCCGCAACCGCCGCAGTTGGCCGGATCGCTCGAGGTCTTGACGCAGGCGCCGTCACAGTCAGCGTAACCTTCGCTGCAAGCGATGTGACACTCGCTGCTCACGCACGTCGCCTGACCGTTGGCCGGTGCATCGCAGACGCTGCCGCACTCGCCGCAGTTGGTGGGATTGGCAGACAGGTCCGCGCACGTATCACCGCACTTCTCGAGGCCGGCCCCGCACTCGAAGTCGCACGCCCCATCCGAGCAAAACGCAATGCCCTGGCTCGGGGCGGGACAGCGCTGACCACAGCCGCCGCAATGCTCGGCGCTCTGGCTGACGTCGACACAGGCCGCGGAGCAGTCTTCGAGGCCGGCCGCGCATTGTTCGGAGCAATCACCCTCGGAACAGACCAATCCCCCCTCGCAGGCCGCCCGACACCCCCCGCAGTGGTTGGGGTCGGAGCTCTGGTCGACGCATTCCTCACCGCACAGCGTCTCGCCTTCGTCGCAAGAGTCGGACTCGTCCCGCAGACATTTCCCGCTGGCCTGATCACAGGAGTATCCAGGCAAGCACAGACCCTCGGAGTCGCAGGGTCTTCCGTTCAGCTCGCTCGTGAGATCGGAAGTGCAGGCCCCGACCACGAAGGCCGACAGCAGCAGCGCCAGGACGAGCCGGAGTCTCACTCGAAGCTCCCGACGGCCGTTGCACGGCACAGTCCGCTGCTGCAGCCCAGCGCCAGGCGCGGCGTCGAGTTGCGCGGCTGGTTCAGCACGAAGAATACGCCCGACGTAGCCAGCAAGGTGCCGCCCACACCCAAAAGCACGCGCGCCGTGGTCTGGCGGCCGAGCATGGTGTCATAGTGCTCCCGGTACTCTCGTTGCGAAGCTCGCTCGGCTTCCGACTCCGCCGAACGCCGTCCCAGCTCGAAGCCGAAGGCCGCCATCAAGCTGGCCCCGCCGGCGCCCAGCACAATCCAGGGCGTCACCCCCAAGGGGCGCGGCTGCGTGCTTGGCTGATCTTGGCGCGCTGGAGCAGGCGATGGCGCGGTGCTTGCGGCCGGTGCCGCGCCCGGAACCAGGAGCTCGAGGCGAACGTTCACGTCCTGCGGAATGAGGGGCTCGAGGGTGAGCTGGCCGCGCTGGTCCCGGTACCCGGCTCGGCGCAGCTCGACCTGGTGACGGCCCGGCACCAATTCGATGGTGAGGGGGGTGCTGCCAACCGGCTGGTTATCGATGAGCACGGCCGCTCCATCGGGGGTAGACAGCACGGTGATTTGCTGCACGCCACGCTGCGCCACTTTGGCCGCAAGCTCGCTGATGCGCGCCTGGACTTCCTGGACGTTGGTGGCGTGTGGGCTGCGGCGTAAGAAGTCTCGGTACCAGCGCAATGCCGCGGTGGGATTGTCGAGGCGTTCGAAGGCGCGCGCAATGTTGAACGAGAGCGCAGCGCTCGGGGCGATGGCGTCGGCTCGCTGGAAGGCCTGCACGGCATCCGCATAGCGACGCTCGCGAAAGGCGGCCACGCCTTCGTCGAACCTGGCTTTGGCTTCGTTGCGGCGGGCCTCCGCTACCGCTTCCGCGCTGGGTTGATCCGCGCTCGCTGGCCTCGCCAGGTTCAGCACCACGCTGATCGCAAAACCAGAAGCACTCAGCAGTCGAAGGCGCGGCCGCTTGGGCAACAGAAGCACGTCAATAAGCTTGCAACAGTTCGCGCGTCTCGTCGTGCCCATCTCGCGCGGGCTGGGCGGCCGGTTTAGGTTTGGCTATTTCACTGCGAGGCCGCACGTCACGCGACTTCCTTGGAATTGCCAATGAGTCTGCTGCAGCTGGGACAGAATTGCCACTAGCGCTCGGGAGCGCTGGCGGTGCAGCTGCAGGGACGAGAGCCGTCGGCGTGGGCGCGATCTCGACCGGCTTGGCAGAAAGGATTGGGCTCGATGCGGGCGCTCGACCCGATTTCGAGACAGACGGCCCGGGCTCAGGAGCAGCGGCTGTGCGCGGTTTTCCGCCGAGCGCCCACAGCAGCCCGGAGGCGAGCAGTAGCGCGGAGACCCCCACCAGGTTGAGACGCCGGGGCTTCGGGCTTTCGGATAGCCGGCGCTCCACGACCGACGTTGCCGCCTTGGCGGGAGCTCGATGCAGCCGTGCCGACTCCAGCGTCTCGGTCCTTGCTGGCTCCGGCGACTGGGCCGGCTTCGATTTTTCGGTGCCTTCGCGCTGGATGATCGGGACGAACTTCTGGGCAGTACGCGTGATCCATCTCGGGCCGAGCGGACTGCCGCACACGTCCTCCTTGACGCCGCGATCGATGAGCCAGCGCGCCAGCTCCCGACCCAGCTCTTGAATCGAGCCGGGTCGCTCATTGCGATCCTTGGCTAGGCCCCACAGGATGAGCTCGGCGAGGCTCTGGTCGAGGTTCTCGTCCAGCACGATCGGCGCGGGATCGTTCTCGACGATGGCGCGCATGAGCGCGTTGTAGTTGTTGCTCCGAAAAGGGATGTCACCCGTGACTGCTTCGTACAGCACGACCGAGAACGACCAGATGTCGGCGCGGTAGTCGACGTCTTTGATGCCGCGCGCTTGCTCGGGAGACATGTAGTCAGGGCTGCCGATCGGGATGCCCGTGTCGGTCAAGCCGCCGCTCAAGGTCGGAGCGCTGATCAGCTTGGCGATGCCGAAATCGAGCAACTTGGGCTGAAGCCGATCACCATCCTGAGCCATGAACACGTTGTGCGGCTTCAGATCGCGATGCACGATGCTCTTGCCGTGCGCCAGCGCCAGTGCTTCCGCGATCGGCAGCATGATCTGCACCGCGCTCACGCCCGAAAGGCGCCCGCGGTCGAGTAAGTTGGACAGGTTCTCCCCGCTCAGCAGCTCCATCACGATGAAGGGATCGCCGCTCTCGGTGGTGTCGACGTCGAAGACGCGTACGATGGCGGGGTGGACGAGCTGAGCGGCTGCGCGCGCTTCGATCTTGAGCCGCCTGGACAGGGTGGTGCTTTCAGTGCCGGCGCGTAGGAGCTTGATCGCTACGGGCAAATCGAGCTGAAGATGGTGAGCGCGCCACACCTCCCCCATTCCACCTTCACCCAGCAGCCGTTCCAGGCGGTACTTGTCATCGATGACCGAGCCTGCAGCCAGCGCAGGTCTGAAGTGCTCGGGAGCACTCACTCCCTCGCCCATGACGCCGTCTCCGAAACGCGTGCCGCCGGCGCCTGCGGGGCCTTCGGAGGCTGAGCGAGCCATGGTAGAAGCCTGATATAGCAGCATTCCGGTGGCATCGCCGGGGGGTCTCGCGGCCATCGTGGGGCAAATCAGCCCCAGCGGAGCGCTACCTTGCCTGGCCGATGAACGGCGTGCCACAACATTTGCGTGGTCGCCTTCGAGCTGGGCATGATTCTGTTGCTGGTGCTCGTGAACGGTGTGTTCGCGGGTGCTGAGATTGCGATCGTGGGCGTGGACCGGCTGCGCCTGCGGCAGCTGCTGGAAGAAAAGCGCCGCGGCGCGCGCGTGCTCGAGCGCCTGCGCTCCAATCCAGAACGGTTTCTGGCCACGGTTCAGGTCGCGATTACCGTGGCGGCGGCGGCGGCGGCCGCCTTCGGCGGCGCCACGCTCGCCGAAGACCTCGAGCCCTGGCTTCAGCCCTCGCTGGGCCGCCATGCTCAGCTGGTTTCGGTCGCGCTGGTGGTCGGGCTCGTGTCCTACCTATCGCTGGTGCTCGGTGAGCTGGTGCCGAAGTCGCTGGCCCTGCGCCATTCCGAACGGTATGCGCTGTCGATCGCCCCCGTGCTCGACTGGATCGCGAGCGCCGCACGTCCCCTAGTTTGGATCCTGACCAAGAGCAGCAACCTGATCCTGGGGCCAATCGGCGATCGCACCAACTTCACCGAAGGTCGACTCTCGCCAGCCGAGCTGCGCGGCCTGGTCGAGGAAGCGACCGAGACGGGAACATTGGACGAGCGGGTCGCAGACATCGCGAGTCGTGCCCTGGGCTTCGCCAAGCTGACCGTGGGCCACGTGATGGTCCCGCGCACTCGCATCGTCGGGATCCGGCGCGGCTCCAGTATGGAGGAGCTGCGGCGCATCGTGCTCGAGCACCCGCATTCCCGTCTGCCAGTCTACAAGGACACCATCGACGACGTGATCGGCTATGTGCTCTACAAGGACTTGCTTCCACTGGCCTGGGAAGGGCGGCTGATCGTGCTCGAAGATCTGATCCGACCTCCACATTTCGTGGCAAAATCGCTGTCAGCGATCCAGCTTCTGGAAGAGATGCGCGCACGTCAGCAGCACCTGGCCACCGTGCTCGATGAGCACGGCGGTACGGCCGGCATCGTGACGCTGGATGACCTGATCGATGAGCTGACCGGAGAGGCACTGAACGAGCTGCAGCATGACAAGCCGAGCTCGATCGCACCGCAGGCGGACGGCTCGATTCTGGTACGGGGTGACACGCCGCTGCACGAGATCAATCACGAGCTCGAGCTCAAGCTTTCGGGCGTCGGCCAGACCACCATCGGTGGCCTGTGTCAATATCTGGCCGCGGGCGTCCCGAGCGAGGGCACGCTGCTCGAAGCCAACCATGGCACGCGCCTCAAGGTGGAGCGCGCCTCCAAGCGCACCGTGGACTTGGTGCGTATCCTGCCCGAGCACTCGAGCTGACCCGCGCCGTCGCGAGCGTGATTGTGAAGGCACGCAGCTCGATTTGTGAAACCGTCCAGAAATCAGCAATAGTCAGCGACACTTAGGCTTGACTCAGCTGAGCCCTTGTCGTGCGATGCAGCGCTCATGAACCGCGCGATCATCCTCAAGCACGCGTCCTTCGAAGACCCGGCCCGCATCGCCACCTTGCTCCGCGCGCGCGGCTACGAGCTCGATACACGCGAGGTCTACCGCGGTGATGCCGTGCCCCGACGGCTCGAGTCGGGCGAGGTGCTGATCGTGATGGGCGGCTCCATGGGGGTCGGCGACGTCGGAAATCCCGAGTTTCAATTCCTGCAGCAGGAGCTCGAGCTGCTCGCTTGGTGCGCCGAGCGCGACGCTCCGGTGCTGGGCGTTTGCCTGGGCGCGCAGCTGTTGGCAGCGGCCGCCGGAGCCGACGTGGATCCGATGATCGGCGACGACGGCAAGCGTCGCTACGAGGTCGGGTGGGCACCCGTAAAGTTCCTGCCGCTAAGCCCAGAGGATCCGCTCCTGGCGGGGGTACCGACTCAGGCTAATGTGCTGCACTGGCACGGTGACATGTTCGAGCTTCCGCGGGGCGCGCGTTTGCTGGCCTCGACCTCGCTCTGTAAAAACCAAGGATTTCAGCTACATTCGCGGCTGTTCGGGCTGCAGTTCCATTGTGAGGTGGAGGCCCGGGACGTGGAGGGTTTTCTGCGCGCCGATCTGGAGCTCGCTGAGCGCGCCAACGGCCCGGGTAGCGCCGCGACGATTCGGCGCGAGACGACGCAGTACCTGGCGGCTCTGCAAGCGCTCGGCGATCAGCTGCTCGGCAACCTGCTGACCGAGATGACCGACCGGCGGCAGCGGGTCCCGCCGAAGGGGTGAGCAGGTACGCTTGGTATGGGGTTGCCCTCGTTGGGGGGGCGACTGGCGCCACGAGCGCCACGAGCCACGAGCGCTACGAGAACGACGAGAAAGACGCAGCGCGTAACGCGTCACACAACCCTCGAGGTTGCTCTTCGTCCAGCAGATGACAGACTAAGTTCACCTGTCTCTCGTCCAATGAAGCAAACGAAGCTGATCGCGCTTGGCATGGTGAGCGCACTCGCCCTTGGGTGTGTGGGGCCACGTTCGACCGGACAGGCGGCGCAGCCCAAGAAAATGAGCCCTGCGGCAGCGGCCGCTCCTGTCGCGCTGGATCCAGAGGCCTTGTTGGGCATCGAGCGCGAGATTCGAGCGGAGCTCGATCAGATTCGCAACCTGCGCATCGTGGGCATGGACGACGGGCCCGTTCCGGATTTCGAGGTGCGCACCGCGGACGGCGCGGGGCTCAGCTCGAAGTCCCTGGTCGGGCAGGAAGCTTTCGTGGTGGTATTTTTCGCAACCTGGTGCGACTCGTGCGGGCAAAAGCTCACGAGTCTGCAGCGCGCCGTGCATCAACTCGGCCGCATCCGCGTGATTCCAGTTTCGATGGACGGCCCAGAGACGTGGGCCCGCGTTCCCGACTACCTGCGCTCGTTCGGTGTGCGAGAACCGTCGGTACGCGCCTCCGACCACCCACTCTTTGCCAGTTCCTACAACCCCTTCCAGATGGTTCCGGTGCTGGTCATCGTCGGGAAGAATGGCGGCCTGGTGGACTATCAGCTGGGCTTCGAGCTCGAGCAGGAGCAAAGGTTGGTCGCATCGTTGCGGCTCGCCGAAACGATCGGGCCGCTTGCGCCGTCCCGGTCGGGCGGTGGCGGCTAGGTTCCTTGAGAGCCGCTTTCCGTGACAGATGAGTCAAGTTTTGACTGCAAGGTTGGTGTCCGAGCACGCGACTGAGGACTCCTGCGACCATCGCGGGCTAGACCGCAACGTGTGCCGGCTTCGCCGGTTTGGTCTCGTGGGTGGTTCCTGCTCTCGCCGATCGTGATCTGTTCTTCCAAGACTCACATGTCTTGTCGGGCTGGGGCCCCTGCCCCAGCTAGCGCTCGAGCTCGACGCCGGGCGGTGTCGGGATGTCCCTCGGCATCCTGGCGGCCAGCGGTGGGCCGCGGGACGGCGCGCGTGGATCGACGGTGAGCAGCGCGGGTGGCGGCACTTCGGCGGGAGCGTTCAGGAACTGGCGCAACCAGGCCACATGCGGACGGATGCGGTACTGGATGCTGCGCTCGGGTGTGCGGAAAGCCTCGAACTGCCAGGTCTGCAGCACTGGCTCGCCGGGATTGCCAGCCAGCACGATGGGCATGCCGCTGAGCGGGTCGGTTTCGTAAACGAAGAACGAATGCTGGTGCATCACTTTGGGCATCCAGGGCTTGTCCCAGGGAGCGTAACCCTTGATCAGCACGATATCGCCCGGCAGGTATTGATCGGCGTGCTCGGTCAAATAGTCGGCGAGCCGGGGACCGTACTTGAACGGCACGCGCTCGTTTTCCGGTAGCGTGAGGAGCTCGAGAAGCTCGGGCTGAGCCTTGGCCAGCTCCACGATGCTGGTGGCGCGGCGCAGATCGAGCGGGGTCAAACGGGCAAGGTCGAGCTTGCCAGGCGTCACGCCGGGCGCCTGACTGCGAGGCAGCCACCACCTGCCGCTGGCTCGCTCGAACGTATCGAAGATGAAATCGATACAAACCTGCGGCACCTTGGGCCGGCCCTGGCCGTCGAACACGTAGTAGATGTCGTCGTTGAACTCGAACGAAGTGCGTTTGGACTTGTAGGCGTTCAGCCAAAAGTTGCGCATCTGTCCGTCCTGTTGCCCGTACTCCAGACGCGGCTCGTCGAAAGGTAGGCCCTCCTCGACCTGCGCCAGCATGGCCTTACGTAGCGGGTCGAGCAACTTGGCGCGCTCGACCTGCGCCTCGCGGTAGGCGCGTACTTCTTCAGCGCGGTCACCCAGGAGCTCGCAATCCAGCTTCAGGTGGGCATCCTCGGCCTCGAGCAAGCTTTCGACCCAACGGGAGCCGTACCGCAAGTGGACGACCAGCGCGCCTGGCGTCTGGTGTAAGACACGGGCGCGATCGAAGCCCAAACGCTGCCGCAGCTCGCGAAAGTCTCGGTGCAGCGCTAGCGGCGGTGTCCCGACGCCAATGCGATCGAACAGCATCAGGCGAACGCGCTGGCCGCGTTCTGCCCCGTCGATGAACGCATACTGGCCGGTATTGGTGCGCTCGGCATGCAGCATGCGGTCGCCGCGCTGGATCCAGATCTGCTTCTCGTTGAAGAGCATCTGCGCCGCCACCAAGTCGACGAGCGCGAAGGCCAGCCTGGGCTGCTCGGCGTAAAGGTAGCCTTCACTGAGCAGGACCGCGCGCCCTAGCTCCACATTTGCCGCGAAAACGCTGGAGAGCTGTTTCAAGAGGCCCCATGGCGAATTCCCGCGCCTGAGCATCGAGCGGTAGGTGCGCGCCGCTTGGGTGACGTGCTGGTCCAGTACCGGCTTGCGCGTGAAGTGAACCGGCTCGCCCTTGGCGTAGAGCAAGACGATGTCCTTGCTTTCCTCGAGCTCCGGCGCGCCTGGCAAGGCTGCTTCTGCGCGGACGGCTGCCACGCGCGCCCGGCATGCGGCGGCCGCGTCCTGGCTCGCGGGTCCGGTCAGATTCGATTCACCCGAGACCTGCAGGTCGTCAGGGGTGGGAGCCCGGTATACCGCCTCGGGATCAGGGCCCAGCCTGGGCGTGGAGTCAGCTCGACCCGTCAGCAGGGCCAGCAAACACGTCGACCACCAGGCTCTCGACCAACGCATACACGTCCGCCGCTACGCGCAGCATGACGCGCACCGACAGTCATAGTCTGACGCAGCTTGGACGCGGTGCAATGTAGGCCACGCCGCGCACCAAGTGACGCGTCGCATCGCGTCACTTGGCGCGACGGCCCCAGCTCTGCAAGTTGCAGGGAGCGAGAGCCGTCGCATGCCCGCGCTGGCGCTTTCAGGCGAAAAGCTGCAGCGGCGCCGTCTGCTTGGCGCCGAACCCGGTCGCGGGCACGCCAAGAGCGTTCAGCACCGTCGTGTACAGCGCATCGCAGGGCGTGTTCGACGGGTACTTGAAATGGCGCGCGGTCAGGATGTTGCCTCGAGCGCCACCCACCACGAACACCGGAAGGTTCAGATGATCGTGCGCGTCGCCTTCGCCGCAATCGTTGTTGTACACGCCGAGACTGTTTTGAAGCAGCGTCCCGTCCGGCTCGACGACCTCGTTCATTTTGTTGAACAGGTAGCCGACCTGATCCATCAGCCAACGCGAGACGATGCGGTAGTCGGAGTCGGGCTCTCTCCAGTCGGCGGCGTGAGAAAGTGAATGATGATTGTCGCTCGCATTCAAGAAGCCGTAGTGAGCGTCATTGCGATAGCAACCCAGGTGCAGCATGACGACGCGCGTCGCGTCGCATTGCAGCGCCAAGACCGTCAGGTCGGCCATCGCCTTCAAGGTTTCGGCATATCCGAGTCCGGTGCCGGGCGCGATTCCCGGATCACACGCCGCCATGCCCACCTCGCCTTGAGCCACCTTCAGACGCAGCTCCACCTCGCGCGCGGCAGTGAAATACTGATCGATGCGCTGCTGGTCCGCCGTGCTGAGGGCGGGTATCAGGTAGTCACGTTCGTCCGCCACGTAGTCGAGCACACTCATGCTCCGACCGAGGCGTCGCACGTTCTCGGCAGCCGTCGCCTTGGGATCGAATCCCGCAAACAGCTGGTTGAAGACGGCCCCCGGATCGACGATGGGGCTAAGCGGTTCGGTCGCCGACTTCCAGGAAAGGTTCTTCAGGTAAACCGGGCTGAACGGGCCATCGCCCAGGCTCTGCCCCTCCCGAAGGCCGAGCTGCAGCGACGGAATGCGCGTGGCGCCAGGCTGCGTCGCCAAGTACTGGGCCAGCACTTGGTCGAGCGAGATGCCGAGCCCGAAGGCTGCCCCTGGATCCTTATAGTCCTGGTCGTTGCTATTGGCGTGGGTCGGGATCGGCTTGGCGCAGGTGAACATCGCGGGCATGCCAGCGCCGTGATCACCCGGGTCATGATCGCCCTCGTCGATGCCGAGGCCGGTGAAGATGCTCAGCTTGTCCCTGATCGGCGCAAACGACTTCATCAACGGGGGCAGGGCGTAGTCGAGACCCACTGCCGCGGGGACGAACTCATCCATCGGGACGCCGTTGCCATTACCGACACACACCAGCCGGTTCGGCAGCGCTTCGGCCTGTGCCTCGACTCGTCGGGCACGCAGCACGTCGAGGGCGGGCAGCCCCAACATCAGCGCCGCACCCGCCCCGCCGAGAAAGCGCCGACGAGTATAGCGATCCAGACGCGACCCGAAACGGTGGAGCCCGAAGTTAGACTGCGGAAAACGGTCGTGCGCTGCCACTACTGTGCTCCTTGTCCGCCGCGTCGGTAGCGGAAGGGGGTACTCGAGACCAGCTTGGTCAGAACGCGGCCCAGCGGGTCCGCGTTGCTGGTCGTCAGGGCCTGCAGGTGCGCTTCATCCTCGGCGCCGGGCGTGCGCCCCAGCGCGAAGGTGAAAAGCTTCTTGGCCACGCATTGGGCGAGGCTCGGATTTTGCGCCATGATGGCCGCAAGCTCTCGAGCGTTTTGAAAGGCGCTGCCGTCCGCCAGCATGCCAGCCGCATCGATCGGGACGCCGTGATCCATATCTCGGTAGCGCCCCACGGCATCGTAGTTCTCGAAGGCGAGGCCTACCGGGTCGATCAATTTGTGACAGGCCCCGCACTTGGGATCAGCGCGGTGCTTGGACAAAAACTCTCTCTGCGTCTGGTTGGGATCGAGCGCTTCGACCTCCTGCTGCTTGGCCAGGATCTCGTCCATGATGTCGGCGGGCGGCGCTGGCGGAGGCGTACAGAGCAGGTTGTCGAGCACCCAGGCGCCGCGTTTGACGGCGGACGTCTTCGTCAGGCCCGAGGTCAACATCAGGACGCTGGCATGGCCGAGCACGCCGCCCAGCCGGTTCGTGCCCTCGACGCTGACTCGAGCGAAATCCGCCGATGCGGCGGGAAGGCCGTAGTGCTGGGCCAGGGCTCCGTTCATGAAGGTGTGATTGGCACCGACGAGCGAGCTAATTGCCCCACCGCTCTGCAGCAGCTCCTGAAAGAACAGCTTGGTCTCTTGGGCCATCGACGCCTTGAGCTCGAGCGTGATGGTCGGGAACAGGTCGGCTTTCGGTTCGTGACCGGGCAGCTTCGTCAGCTGCAGCCACTGCGCCGCGAACACCTCGGCCATGGCGAGGCCCTTCGGGTCGGCAAGCAGGCGGGCGACCTGCCCTCCCAGCACCGCGTCGTCTTGAAGAGTGCCCTGCGCCGCGACCGCAAAGAGCTCGTCGTCGGGCATCGAGCTCCACAGGAAATACGACAGGCGACTCGCCAGCTCGTAGCTGCTCAGCGGGTGGGGAACCGGCGAGGCGGGATCGGGATCGAGCTCGACCCGATACATGAAGTGAGCCGAGGTGAGCACGCCGCGCAGCGCGAGCTTGAGCTGCTCTTCAGTCGATCCGCCGACCAGCGCCTCGGTGGCCGCCAGGGCCATCAGCCGGTCGACCTCGGCGGGCTGAACCGGCCTTCGCCAGGCGCGGGGCAAGAACGCTTCGAGCGAGGCCCGCACGCAAGCATCGCCGGTGGTAAGGTCGCAGGCCACCAGGCGAGCGCGCTGCGTGGGGTCGAAAAATGCGGCGTCGACCAACTTGGTCGACGCGTCCTCGAAGGCCGTGAGGTGGTTGGCGACGACGGTCTGCGGGCCCGAGGCGTTGTCGAAACCGTCGGCGCCGACGTCGCCGGGAAAAGCGTCGGCGGGCATCAGCGTGGTGCCGAACAGGGCCTGGACCGTACTATTGTATTCAGTGTGGGTGAGCCTGCGCACCACGCCCTGCCCGATGGAGCTCGCAGCCGGCATGGTCGTGCCCCCGACGCCGGCGCCGCCGGCACTGCCATTTTGTGCGTTATTTCCAGCCTTTACCTCAGCCGTGCAGGCCAGGCCGAGCGGCAGGAGCGCCCCTGCCAGGAGTCGAATCCAGCGCCCAACGGGTAAACCCGAAGTGAAGTTCGATTCCCACATTGCCCCAGGGTAGTGCTCCATGGACCCCGACTTGTCAGAAAAAACGCCAAGCCTAACCGGCCACCTTACTGCCATGGGTCCGCCCGAGCAGCATAGACCTTCTCAACGCTGAATTCTTATCAAACACGAGGGGCAAAAGACCCAACCTCTGCGCGAGCGTCCATCCAGCCATATCGAGCTATCCGGCTCCGACGCTAGCCACCGAGCAGCCAAGGCAGGGTGACTCGACCCGATCCGTTTCACTCGCGGGGCGCGACAAGGAGCTCACGATCCAAGGACGTGATCAGCGACCTCATCCCGATCCTGACCGACCTGGAGGACTTCCGCGCCAAGACCACGTTTTACCAGCAGGGTAAGACCACCGACATCACCGTCGAATCGGAGAGCGACGTCTGGGACGTGTCGGGCCGCGTGTATTCGAGCCCCAAACAGAACCTGATGGCGCTGGTGATCGGCAGCCAGGCGGTCTCGATCGGCATCGCCGCGCTGGGCGAAGGCCTCGAGCTTCAGCCCTTCGCCAAGACCGACTGGCTCAACAGCCGACTGGCTCGGTTTCCCAAACCGCTGATCCAGCTGCCGCCCAAGAAGCCGTAGGCGAGTTTTGGATCCGACCTTGCACGAGGCCCTTTCGCCCCGCCGAGGCGATGCGGAGACGCACGGGCTCCGAGCCTGACCAAACCCCGCTCCGCTGTGCCCCCAGGCACATGGCGGGGGCCGCGTGCGAACGGCGCGCGGTGCCTGCGTGGGCATGCCGGTCGAGGCACGGGCGCCCGCGAGAAACCGCGCACGTTGACATGGAACCCCAGTCCGCCATCCAGTAAAACTAGCGGCCTACTTTATGCAGATCGTACACCGAAGCTGGCGCTGGACGTGATCCGGCGCGCGGTCTGGGGCGAACGGGACGTCATGACCCCGCCCCCGATCGTCGTGAACGCCCAAGACGAACCCGAAGCCGACGGAGCCTCCTGATGAACGACCCGCGAAACCCGATGGACGAGTTGGAGCTCGAGCTCCAAGAAGCGCTGGGGCAGCGCCACCGCGCCGCCCTGCTTTTCGCCGATGCGGTGCGACTGGACATGTTGGACGACGACGATGACCTCGAGGCCGATCCGGCCCGTGACGCCCTGATTCAAGCCGACTGAGCACCCCCAGCGTAACCTTCCGCCAGAAGCTCCCACGCCGCTGCAGGCCGGCCGTGACTTCCCTGCGATTTTACGCTACGCTCCGCGGGGTTGGTGGAGGTCGCTGTTATGAGTGGTGCGAATTGCTGGCGTTTCCGGTGGT
>DATEDZ010000366.1:0-24067 GCA_035281385.1 Polyangiaceae bacterium | reverse complement strand
GTGATCACTCAGGCGAACGAGGGCCGCATTCACTTCAGCCCCACCGGCGGTTGGGTGCGCCAGTACGTGGCTGGGCATTTAGCGCGCGATGTCGATATCCTGACTCAGCTGCGGTTTCAGGGCAGCAACACCGCGGCAGGTGTTATCGCGCTGCGTACCGATCCGAACAACTATGTCGGCGTGAGGTTCGGCACGAGCACACTCGAGAACGACAAGCTCCGCCTCTTCCAAATGGTCGACGGCACGCGGACGGACGCTGCAGTGCTGCCCTCGCCGGTGGATGCCAACATCGACTACTGGCTCAACTTCGTGGTAACGACCGAGCCAGAGCTGGTTCTGCGCGCCAAGATTTGGGAGGCTACGAGCGACCCGAGCGGGATCAATCCACCTGCTGTCTGGACCATCGAGTCGCCGACAGGCTGGAGCAGTGCGGTGCCGATCGAGGCTGGCCACTTCGGCATTCTGGGCGGGCCAGGCCAAGTCGGTCGGAACCTGTACTTCGACGACTTCAAGGCGACATTCCTCGAGCCATAGCGCACCATCGATGGCGCAGGATATCGGGCTGAGTCATCGGGAACGCGGTGCGGACGAAGTAGATATTCGAGCGCACCTCGAGCGCCACCACCACGGCGAATTCCCGGCACCAAGCTGACCACGTGCACGTGCGGAGCTGGATCGATACGCGCTGGTCGCCACAAGCAGAAGCCGGATGCTCCAATCATTGACATCCTGCGGCTGGCCGTCCCGCAACGAAAAGTGTGCTGAGCCGGATCAGACTGGCGCCTTGACGCGCAGCTCGCGGCGCAAGAACGCTTGCTGCAAGAGTAGCTGAAACAGCACCGAGGCAACCGACACCAGCCAGATCGTGTGCAGCGCGAAGCTGGGCCGGCTGCTGATCACCAGCGCCGGCGCGATGTAGGCGCTCGCACGGAGCGCGGACGCCAGCAGCGACGGCCAGGTGTTGCCGAGCCCCTGGAACACACCGCCGAACACGAACACCAGACCGCTCGCGAAATACCCCTACGAGATCGTGCGCAGGTAGTCGACACCCGCGGCGATCACGCCCGGCGCGTCGGAGAACACGGCGACGAGCCGCTCGGGCGCGAGCTGGCAGATGAGCGTGAAGAAGATCATGAAGACCAGCACCAGCTTGGCGCTCTCGCGCGTCGCCTCGTGCACGCGTTCGAAGGAACGCGAGCCGAAGTTCTGGCCGACCACAGCAGCGACCGAGAAGCTTATCGCGACCGCGGGCATGAAGCCGACCTGCATCAGGCGCGAGCCAATACCGAAACCAGCTTGCGCTGCGGGACCGAACGGTCGAGCGACCGCGTAGGTCACCCCGATCGTGAGCGCCAGCAGCAGGAACTCGGCGCCAGCAGGCAGCCCGATACCAAGCATCCTTTGCCAGGTGTGAAGGTCGGGGATGAGCTTCTGCGCGCGCACTCGCAAGAAGGTCCGCCCACGTGATACGTAAATGCCGAGGCCGATCACGGCTGCCACGGTAGCAAGCAGCGACGCCAGCGCAGCTCCGAGCACGCCCAGCCGCGGCAAGCCCCACCAGCCGAAGATGAGAAATGGCGCGAGCACCAGGTTGAGCAGCACGCTGCCGGTCTGCGCCACGAGGCCGGGCTTCATGTCGCCAATACCCCGCAGCGCGGACCCCAAACCCACCATCGTGAACTGCAAGGCAAGCGCCGGAATGAACCCGAGTAGGAACTCTGCGGAGAGCGCGGCCGTCGCTGCATCGCCGGACAGCCGCCCCGCATAGGTTTGGCGCAGCGCCAGGCAAACGGCTAGAAACAGCAGGCCTGCGACTCCGGCCAGGCTCTGCGCCTGATTGAACAAGCGTTGCACCTCGTCGTGCTCGCCCCGGCCCGCGGCTTGTGAGACGAGCGCCACGCAGCCGACCGACAGCATCTGGGTGACTGCGAGCGACACGAACATCAAGTTGCTGGAGAGCGCCACCGCTGCGACCGCCTCTTTGCCCAGGTGCCCGACCCAATACATGTCGATCAGGCCGTAGAGCGTTTGGATCGCCATGCCGACCAGCACGAACAGCATCATGCGCACGACGTGCCCACGCACAGGCCCGCGGGTCATGTCGTGCAGGCCGCGCGCGGCGGGCCTGGCGTCCGTCGCACTCGCGGGATCGGTGCTGACAGAAGAGGACTTTGGCGCTTCGTTCACTTTATTACCCGGATGTATCCTCGACGCGGCTCAGCGTGTTGCCGTCACTTCCTTGCCTTCGTCGCTGGCGTCGGGCGCTCGAAGACCCCGCCCTCGCAGAGCAGCTCGCCCAGGTGCTCGCGCACGTCGTTCGGCCAAAACCTCGTGAGGTCCGTGAACTTGGCCTTGTCCGAGCTGAACAGCGCCCGCGACGCTTCTTCAAACAGCGGCAGATCACCTGCCATCACCCACATGAAATGGCTGGCGGCGGCGCGCGCTTGACGGGCCCTATCCTCATCGGGGGCGCGCTTTCGAGCTTCCTCGACCAAGCGACGAATCGCCGCAGAAATTCCCTGCGGTTGGTGCTCGAGCCATTCCCAATGGCGAGGTAATAGCGACACCTCGCGCGAAACGACTCCGAGCCTGGGTCGGCCAGGGCCCGTGCGCTCGGGCGCTGCTGGGCGCGCCCGGGTTATCACTTGCTCGAGCGAGCCGCGCAGATCGAAATCGACCTGCCTGCCGCTGTCATCCTCGAAGATCAGCACGCAAAGCTCGGGGTCGACGTCCAACTTTCGCTTCACCCGGCGCAACACCGCCTCGAGCTCACCGCGCGCCACGCGCAAGCTGCCTGCGAAGGCGGTGTAGGTCGACTCCGAGCTCATGGCCCGGACAATATTACCCGGTTTTAATCTGGACGCAAGCCGGGTCAGGTGGTGAAGAGCCCGCCATCTTGACTAACCACTGACCACTGATCACCAACCACTAATCCCCGGGCATCAAGCCCATCGAACGCCACGCGGCCATCAGGCGGCCCTGTTGCTCGCTGGTGACAAGGCTTGGCGAGTGTTCCGAAAGGCGCTTGGCGACTGTGAGCCAGCGTTGTGCCGGAGCAGCGTCGCCGAGTGCCAAATGAGAGAGGCCGCGATAGAGGGCGTAGTCGAAGAGCTCAGGCTCGGCGAGCTGCGGGACCGTCGGCGCGAGAGCGCGGTAGTGGGCGACGGCGTCGGGGTAGCGCGCCTCGTCGAAGGCGGTGCGGGCATCGTCGAGCGGAGCGCTGCAGGCTGGCAAGAGCAGGGCGAGCCACAGCAGCTTCATGGCCGCCCTTCGGCCACCCGGCGCGCCGGTTGCGTGATAATCCATCGACATGGCTGACGACGAGAGAACAAGGCTGGCGTTGAACCTGAAGGACCTGCGCGAGGCGCGCGGTCTGACCCAGCAGGAGCTCTCCGATCGCTCGGGCGTGCCACGTCCCACGCTGGCGCATCTCGAGTCCGGCCAGGGCAACCCGACCCTGTCGGTGCTGAGCAAGGTGGCCGCTGCGCTCGGTATCGGTATCGAGGCGCTGGTTTCGGTGAGCCGGCCCAAGGTGCGGGTGGTGCCCCGCGTAGAGCTGCCGAGCGAGCAGCGCGCGGGCGTGGAGCTGCGCACGCTGGGCAGTGAGCTGCAGTTCGGCTTCGAGCGCTGGGAGATCGAACGGGGAGCGCGCCTCGAGCGCGGCGCGGGTCGTCACGGCGAGCGGCGCGTGGTGGTGTGCGAGGCCGGTGAGCTCTCGATCGCGGTTGGCGTAAGTCAGCATCGTCTGAAAGCAGGCGACATGGCGGTGATCGACGCCGCCGTTAGGCCCGCCTTCGAAAGCCGTGGCCGCGGAATTTCGATCGTTTATTCCGTCGCAGGTTGAAAGCGTCACGGGGCGGAGTTGCAGGGCGGGGATTTTAGGGCTATCAGCGCGCGCCCCCAATGTCCGAAGCTCGCCGCGAAAACCTGCGCAACGTCGCCATCATCGCCCACGTCGACCACGGCAAGACCACGCTGGTCGACGCCATGCTGCGGCAAACCGGCGTGTTTCGCGACAACGAGGCGGTCACCGAGCGCGTCATGGACTCGAACGACCTCGAGCGCGAGCGCGGCATCACCATCCTGGCCAAGCACTGCAGCGTCAAGTTCAAGGGCGTCACCATCAACATCATCGACACGCCGGGTCACGCCGACTTCGGCGGTGAGGTGGAGCGCACGCTGAAGATGGCCGACGGCGCCATCCTGCTCGTAGATGCTGCCGAGGGTCCGCTGCCGCAGACCCGCTTCGTGCTCGGTAAGGCGATCCAGCTCGGTCTCAACATCATCCTGGTGATCAACAAGATCGACCGCCACGACGCGCGACCCGACGACGTGTTGAACGAAGTCTTCGATCTGTTCTGCGAGCTCGAGGCCAGCGACGACCAGACCAACTTTCCGACGCTCTACGCAGTCGGCAAGCAGGGCGTGGCCAAACACGAGCTGGAGCACGAGGGCAAGGACCTGCTGCCGCTGTTCGAGACGATCGTGGAGCGCGTGAAAGCGCCCCTGCAGGACAACGGTCCACTGCAGCTGCTCGTCCACAACATCGAGCACGACGAGTACGTGGGGCGCCTGGCCATCGGCCGCATCAAGCGCGGCCGCGTCAAGGTCGGACAGACCGTGGTGCTGCTGGGCGAAGGCGAGCCAAAAAATACGCGACTTTCGGCAGTGTACGCCTTCGAGGGGCACCGGCGCGTCAAGATCGAGTCGGCTGACTGCTGCGACATCGTCGCAGTCGCGGGGCTCGAAGACGTGCAGATCGGCGATACCCTGGCGGCCCCGGAGAAGCCGGAGGCGCTGCCCCGCATCTCGGTGGAAGAACCGACCATCAAGGTGCGCTTCGTGGTCAATAACTCGCCTTTCGCCGGTAAGGCGGGCAAATGGGTGACGTCGCGCCACGTGCGCGATCGCTTATTTCGCGAAGCCCGGCGCAACCTGGCATTGCGGGTCGAGGAGACGGCGGAGCCGGACACGTTCCTGGTGTACGGGCGCGGCGAGCTGATGCTGGCGATCCTGGCCGAGACCATGCGCCGGGAAGGCTACGAGTTCGCGCTCGGCATGCCGGAAGTAGTCGTCAAGGACGTGGACGGCGTGAAGAGCGAGCCGGTCGAGCTCGTGATCGTCGACGTGCCGGACGCCTATGTCGGAGCAGTCACGACGCGGCTCGGCGAGCGCCGGGGCCAGATGATGAAGATGCAGAATCTGGGCTTCGGACGCACGCGCATGGAGTTCAAGGTGCCATCGCGCGGCTTGATTGGGTTTCGCTCGGCGTTTTTGACCGAGACGCGCGGCTTGGGCTTGCTCAACTCGTTGTTCGAAGGCTGGACCCCCTATGCGGGTCCGATGCTCCGGCGGCCGAACGGGGCCATGGTCGCGGACCGGACCGGCACGGCAACGCCGTACGCGCTGTTTCATCTGCTGCCGCGCGGTGTCTTGCACATCGAGCCCGGCACGCAGGTGTACGAGGGCATGATCATCGGTGAGCACAACCGCCCGAGCGATCTGGACGTGAACTGCACGCGCGAGAAGAAGCTGACCAACATCCGCGCTGCCGGTCGCGACGAGAACGTGATCTTGCCGCCCGCCCACATCCACAGCATCGACACCGCCATGGAGTGGATCGACAAGGACGAGCTGCTCGAGGTCACGCCCGACGCGGTGCGACCTCGCAAACAAATTCTCGATCAAAATCGCCGCCCACGCCGCGACGACGACGACTGAAGATTGGGCATCGGCCACGCCGTCGCCTGGGACCTCTTGAAGTAGCGGGGGCCGCAGACCCCCGCTCGACAAGACATGTGAGTCTTGGAAGAAAAGATCACGATCGACGAGAGCAGGAGCCACCCACGAGACCAAAACCGGCGCGGCCGGCACCCGTTGCGATGAACCCCGTCATGGTCGCAGGAGTCTCGAGCTCGCATGCTCGGACACCAACCTTGCAGTCAAAAACTTGACTTATCTGTCACGGAAACCGGCTCTCATGGAATCTAGCAGGAGGCGAGCCGCCACTGGCTGGTCGACAGGACACGTTGTCCTCTCGAGAGGACGAGGCATTGCGAAGTCGGGCTGGAGTGCCCCAGGAAATTGCCGGCACACGCCTTGCTGTGAGCCTGCCGCGACGGACTCCGGTTACTCGAATGATATGGAGCGCTCCATGACTTACCGGCTTACATGGTGGCTAGTTGGTGCTGCTGTCGTACCTTTGGCTTGCGGTGCGAGCGATAAAGGGTTGTTCGAGGGCGGCGGTGCCAGCGCGTCGGGTGGTAGCGGGACGATGGCGGGCAGCAGCTCCAAAGCGGGAGCTTCGGGCGGCGGCCAGAGCTCGGGCGCGGGCTCGAGCAACGAGGCCGGCTCGGGTGACGAGGCGGGCTCCACGAACGGCGGCAACCAGGCTTCCGGCGGTCGCGACGGCACGTCGGGTGTGCCCAACCTGGGCGGCACGATGTCGAGCGGTGGTGGGGGGCGTGGCGGGGGAGGAGGTACCAGCGGCGACGCGTGCGAGGCGGATCCGAAGCCGCCGGGAGCTGCGAGTTGCTCGAGCGTGTGCACTGGCGGTTGCGCTGAAGGCGTGTGCACCATCGACTGTCGCAAGGGCGCCTGCGACGGCAAGGACACGGTCTGCCCGCCGGGCCATCACTGCGTGGTCGAGTGCTTCGGCACCGATGCCTGCGACGGCGGTTCGGTCACCTGTCCCAATCAATATGGTTGCGAGGTGCAGTGCGACGGCTCGGATGCGTGCGCCGGCGGCTTCGAGTTAATCTGCGGTGAGACTGGCTCTTGCAGCCTAGCGTGCGGCTCGGATTCCACGCCCTGCACCGATACGGACGTGACGTGCGGCTCCGGCGCTTGCTCGGCCAGCTGTGAGGGCGACTCGACTGCCAACGTCACCGGCTGTCAGGGCGCTTGTTCCTGCACCGAATGTTGACCCACCGGTCTGGTCCAGCATGGCGAGCTCCTTACTCGCCAGGGGCCGAAAGAGCGTAATTCGAGGCTGCGGCGCCGCGGCGGTGCTCGATGAGCGTGAGCCAGCTCTCGATGCGCTGGAGCAGAAGGCCCGTCGTGGACTTGTCGAGGGCCGAGATGCTGACGCTGTCGGGCTCGTTGTGCAGGCTGGCGCGTTCGTCGTCGCTCACGCGATCGACCTTGTTGTAGGCGCGCAGGCGCGGGGTTTCCTCGAGCCCCAGGTCGTGTAGCACCGCGCTCGTTGTCGAGATGTGCTCGGTGTGCTCGGGGTCGGAGACGTCGACGACCTCGACGATCAGGTCGGCGTCGGCTGCCTCCTCGAAGGTGGCGCGGAAAGCGGCGAACAGATCCTTCGGCATTTGGCGGATGAAGCCCACGGTGTCGGTCAGGATGACGTACCTACCACTGGGCAGGTATAGTTTGCGCGCGCGCGTGTCGAGCGTGGCGAAGAGCTTGTCTTCGGCCAGCACGCTCGCATCGGTCAGCGTGTTGAGCAGCGTGCTCTTGCCGGCGTTGGTGTAGCCGACGATCGCGACCACCGGCAGCGCGCTGTTCAGGCGCTTGCGGCGTTTCTCGGCACGCTGCTTGCCCAGCCCCGCCAGCTCCCTCTCCAGGCGATTGACGCGCTCGCGAGCTCGGCGCCGTCCGATCTCGAGCTTGGTCTCACCGGGGCCACGACCGCCGATGCCTCCCGTCAAGCGGCTGAGCGAATCATCTTTCAATCCCAATCGAGGCAAAGTGTACTTGAGCTGCGCCAGCTCCACCTGCAGCTTGCCGTCGCGGCTCTCGGCGCGCTGCGCGAAGATGTCCAGGATCACCTGCGTGCGATCCAGCACCTTGAGATCGGTCTGTTTCCCGATGGCGTTCGCCTGAGCCGGGCTCAGGTCGCAATCGAAGATCAGCGTTTCGGCGCCCAAATCGATGGCCTGGCTGACGACGTCCTCGAGCTTGCCGGCTCCGACCACGAAGCGCGGATCCGGCTGGTCACGCAGCTGGATGATACGCTCGACCACGTCCACGCCGGCCGTACGCGCCAGGCTTTCGAGCTCGGCCAGGCGCGAGCGCGCCCGGCTGGCTCCGCCTGCTCGGCGCTTGTCGCCCACGTGGATCAGGATCGCTCGGCCGTCCTTGGCGGTGACCTCCCGTGTGCGCTGCTGCTGGGTGAATTCCGCCTCGAGCGCAGCGATCAGCTCGCCAAAATGGGGTTGTGGTTGACCGTACGGAAACGGCCCCGCCACCGCGTAGGGAGCGCCGCGGCCCTCGAAGGTGGGCGTGTTGTAGGCCCAAGTGAAGCGCTGGGGCTCGCCGGTCGGATTGAGCAGAATCGCGGCGATGAGATCCAGGCGCAGGCGCGTGAGATCGGTGAGGTCGTCGCGCGTGAGCGGCTCGTTGAATAGGTGCGTGTGGACGAGCCGCAAGGCGCGAAAGCGTCCCTCGGCTGCGCGCAGGCGCCCGATGTCCGGCAGCATCAGGCCCGACGCGTTTCCGACCACGACGTAATCGACCTGCCCCGAGCGATGCACGAGCGCGCCGACTTGGCGCTTGGTCTCGCGTGACGCGTCGGCAAGCGATCGCACGAGCTCGGGTGTGGCAATCTTGTCACTCGGAACACGGCGCCGGTAGATGCGCTCGAGCGATCGAATCGCATTGGCGCTCAGGCCCGTCGTGTTTCCGTAAAGTTCCGGCATTCCGTGGTGTCGACACGCTCAGCTTAGCGTGTGCCTCCTTGTCCGACAAGCAACGACATGGACGAAAGGATGTGAAGCCGTAACAATCGTAGGATCAGGAGGTGCGCCTGATGCGCCCGACGAGACTTTCATCGCTTCACGTCAATCATGGCGAGCAGTCGCTAGCCCCTTCCTGGTGGGGGCGGCACGCGCCGCCCCCCTCGGCCGAAGTGAATTCGGCCGAGCCGTCCCCCACGCGGCCGCGCTCGGCGTTGCTCACTCGTGAACTTCGTTCCCCCAAGCTGTTTGTCGCTCTAGTTGCGGCGCTCGCCGGCGGGCTCGGCGGTTCAGGCTGTTTCGACGACAGCGACTACCAGCTGGATCAGGAGAGCGGCGCCACCTCCAATCGGGGTGGTTCGAGCTCCAGCGGCAGCGGCAGCAAGGCCGGCTCGACCAGCAGCTCCGGCAAGGGCGGGACGAGCAGCGGGGGCGAAGGTCCGATCGACCCGAATTATCCGGAGCCGACGATCACCGCGATGGAGCCGACCTCGGGACCCTACGGCACGCTCGTCACTGTCAGCGGTAACGGCCTGGGCAACGCGCAGATGAACGGCTTCACGCTCGCGATCGGCAATCAGGGCGAGCTACAGCTCACGCCCGACGATGAGCAGTCGGTGGTCTCGTGGACCGACCAGGAAATCGTGTTTCGCTATCCGTTCCCCGCCGAGGGACCCGTGGCTGTCGAGTCGCCGCTGGGCGGAGCGATGGTTGGTGAGTTCATCCCGAGCTGGCACGTCGCGCGGGAGGTCGACCTCGCACCAGCCGCCAGCGTGCTGGCCTCGATCAGCCCCGAGCCAGATCACATCACGCTGCTCTTCGACACCATGCCGCTCACGCTGATCGACGTGGGCCCCGATGCGACCGTGGAGCACGCGGTGTCGGCGCCTGGCGTCGACCCGAGCAGCTTGAGGCTCTACTTGAATACCGCGGGCGTGGTCGAAGGCATCGGCGTCTCGAACGACGCGAGTCCGGTGCTGGTACATCTGCTGAACCAGGGCGGTGACCTCGTGGCGCAAGCCACGACCATTCAGCTGCTGGCCAGCGAATTTGCGGTGGCAGGCGGCTCGGAAGGCGCGGCGGTCTGGATGAAGCGCGCCGCCGGCTGGCACCGCGCGCGGCCGAGCGGCGCCACGTGGAAGCTCGACAAGGGCCCGATCGCCGATCCCGATCCCGCTGCTCCGGATCGAACGGCGGGGGCGAGCAGCGACGGCTCGCTCTACCTGGCGCACTCGGAGGACGCCAGCTTTCTCACCGACGACATGGAGGCGCCGTACATGGCTCGGCTTGCCCCTACGGCCACGCAGTTCGCGAGCGCCAAGAAAGCCGGCAGCGCAGTCGACGACTACGTCACCGGCCTTACCCTGACCAGCAGCGGCGACGGGCTGGTCGTGCGCGTGTGCGGTAGCGATGTCGATCCGTTCGGGTTCTCGGGCACCGACGTCTACTGTTACGACGGGCTGCACGCACCCAGCGGGGCGCAGCTGCTGGGCGTGCAGGTCGACGCCAAGGCCAGCGCGCACGCCTTCACGCATGAACGCGCCATCGCGGCTTACTGCACGAGTGATCGGCGCTGGTTCATTCGCAGCGATAGCGACGTGGAGATCATGGCGGGCGAGCCGGTCGGCGAGCAGGTGCTATTTCCGTGCCCCGAGGCAGTGGCGCTCGAAGTGAGCGGCCAGGGCGACTACGTCCCGGTCGTGCGCTGGGCCGGAAAGACTTACTTGCTCGAGCGCAACCCGGCCCTATAGTGCCGGCCCTTGGCGCTCCTGACCGCACTCCCGCTGGCTGACGCGCGGCGACTGGCCGCTGAATTTGGCCTCGATATCGCATTGGTCGAGCCACTCTCGGCTGGTTCGGTCAACTCGAACTTCGCCCTGACCGACGCGGCGGGGCGGCGTTACTTCGCTCGCCTTTACGAGGAGCAACGTCGCGAGGGCGCGCTCGCCGAGCTGCGGCTGGTCGGGGAGCTGGCGCGCGCGGGCGTGCCGGTCGTAAAGTGCCTGGAGCGGGATGACGGTGCGGGCGTGGGCGACTTCGAGGGCAAGGCCTTCGCGGTCTTTCCCTGGCTCGAAGGCGAGATCTTGTGCCAGGGGCGCGTGACGCCGGCCGCGTGCCAAAAGCTGGGCGCCGCGCTGGCTCGGGTGCACCTCACGACGCCGCAGCTCGCGCGGCCGAGCGAGGGTCGTTTTCGCATCGCTGATTTGCGGGAGCGGCTCGAGCGCGTCGAGCGGGAGGGGCATGTCGCGTACGCCGCTGACCTGGCGCGTATCCGAGAGCGGCTCGCTTACTACGAGGCCGAGCGCCGCCGGTTGCAGGCGCCACGCGGCGTGATCCACTCGGATCTGTTTCGTGACAACGTGCTCTGGACGGTTGCGGGCGAGCTTTCGGCCCTGCTCGACTTCGAAAGCGCATGCGAAGGCGCGTTCGCCTACGACGTGATGGTGACCATTTGCGCGTGGTGCTACGGCTCGAGCTTCGATATGGCGCTGGTCGAGGCGCTATTGTGCGGCTACCACGCCGTGCGACCCATCGCGTCGGCCGAGGTGCCCGCGCTGCGCGTGGAAGGCGCGGTCGGTTGCCTGCGCTTCGCTACCACCCGCATCACCGACTTCTCGCTGCGCGCGCCGCCCGGCAAGCCGCCGGTGCGCGACTACCGGCGCTTCCTGGCGCGCCTCGAGGCGATCGAGGCCGGAGCCTTGAATGGCTGTTTCGAGCGCGCGCTGGGCTGAGCTTTTGCGGCGCGCTATAAGCGCGCCATGACCGTCGCGCGAGGTGGAAGGCTCCCCGAGCAAATCGACGCCGCCATGGAGCGGCTCAATACCAGTGTGGACGTGGACTCGGAGCTGTGGCGCGAGGACATCGCAGGCTCGCTGGCGCACGCGCGCGGTCTGGGTCGTGCCGGAGTGCTGAGCGCTGACGAGGTCGAGACGCTCGTGCGCGGTCTGGAGCAGATTCAGGCCGAGATCGAGCGCGGGGAGCTGGTCTGGCAGCGCGCGCTAGAAGACGTGCACATGAACATCGAGTCACGCCTGACCGAGATCTGCGGGCCGGTCGGCGGCAAGCTGCACACCGGCCGCTCGCGCAACGATCAGGTCGCGACCGATCTGCGGCTGTGGGCGCGACGCAAGGCCGACGAGACCTGCGCGGCCATCACCGGCCTGGCCGGCGCGATTCTGGGTGCAGCCGAGCGCGAGCTCGATACCTTGATGCCGGCTTACACGCACCTGCAGCGCGCGCAGCCCAGTCGTCTTGCCCATCACCTGATGGCCTGGCAGGAAATGCTCCTGCGCGATCGGGGCCGGCTGCGCGATGCGCGCGCCCGCCTCAACGAATCACCGCTCGGTGCAGGCGCGGTGACAGGCAGCGGTTTTGCTCTGGATCGCGCGGGCGTTGCCGCGGAGCTCGGCTTCACCGCCGCCATGCAGAACTCGATCGACGCCACCGGCAGCCGCGACTTCTTGATGGAGCTTGCGAGCGCGCTCGGCATTCTGGGCGTGCACCTGTCGCGCATCGGTGAGGAAATCGTGCTGTGGTCCAGCCAGGAGTTCGGCTTCGTCGCGCTATCGCCGGCTTTCTCGACCAGCTCGTCGATGATGCCGCAGAAAAAGAACCCAGACGTGGCCGAGCTGGTGCGCGGCAAGGCGGCGCGGCTGATGGGCTCGGTGACGACTCTGATGGCGCTGGAGAAGAGCTTGTGCTTTGGGTACGGGCGCGATCTGCAAGAAGACAAGCGGCCCATTTTCGACGCCTTCGAGTGCGCGCTGGTCTCGCTGTACGCGCTGACCGGAGCTATCGCGACCGCCGAGTGGCAGCGCGGGCGGCTGCGCGCAGCGCTCGACCAGGGCCATCTGTGTGCGACGGATCTGGCTGACTTTTTGGTGCAGCAAGGCCTGCCATTCCGCGAGTCGCACCACGTGGTCGGGAGCCTGGTTCGGGAAGCCGAGCGGCGCGGCGTCCAGCTCAGTCAACTGCCACCCGAGGTGCTGAAGGCCGCCCACGCCTCCCTTACTGGCGAGGGCCTGAAGAGCGCGCTCGATCCCGCCGCCGCCGTGGAACGCCGCTCGCTCCTCGGCGGCCCCGCCCGCCCCACCGTCGAAAAAGCCATCATCGAAGCCCGCCGCCGCTGGTCAGCCTAACGGCGACGCCCGGCGCTCCACTAACCACTAACCACTGACCACTACGGATTCAGTCCGCCATACTCGAGCGTCCCCGCGGCACGCTGACCTCGATCCAAAGCGCCGCTCTGCCAGAGCACCAGGCTGGTAGCGAGCGCGGCACCGGCGCCGGCGATCGCGAAGCCGGCCCAACTCGGCAGACGTGAGCGATCGATGGCGATGGGTGTGAACGGCGCAGGCTTGGCGCGGCGTTGCCAGAGCACCAGTGACCCGCAGCCCTTGCGTCCGCACAGCGCCACGCTCACGCCGCTGGATTCGGGTCGCACGATCGCAAAGCGCTCGCACGCGACGCCAGGCGGCGGCGGGACTCCCGCCGCGAGCAGCCGTGTGTCGACGGAGGCAAGATCATCATGGCTGCACGGCACGAGCGGCGGCACCTCGAGCGTGAGAAGCTGCTGCGCAGCCTCTACGGTGCGGAATGCTGCGAACACCGGACGCCCGGCGCGCAGCACACGAAAGTGATGTAGTCCCGGGAGCAGGCTCACGCTGCGTTCGGCTGCTCGCCCCTGACCATCGACCTCGATTTGATCGGCGGTAGCGAGGCCCTCCAGCCGTAGCGGCAGGGCAGAGCGGCCAGTCGCAGCCGCAGCAGGGGTCTCGCCGAATGCCAGCGTGCGCGGTCCTTCGAGCGCCTCCCGCTGCTCGCGCCATTCGGTCGCTTGCGGAGCGCCGCCCGCGGCCTGAGCCCTGAGCGCCGAGCACTCCGCCAGCAGAAAGGCAGCTTGAGGTAAGTGCGGGTGGGCCAAGAGCTCGGCCTCGATGCGCCCGAGCCGCTGTTTGGCCGCCTCCTCCTCGAGGGCCGCAAGTGAGGTGCGGGCTTGCTCGAGCTCGTTTTCCAGCCGGTCCACGAGCGCCGCGTCGTACGTCGGTAGACCTGCTGGCCGTGCCGCCCCAGGACCGAGACCGAGACCTACGAAGCTCAAGCCGCGCGCCGCCCCGTAGTCGTGAAGGGTACCTAGGGCTGCCGGCTCGAGAATGGCAGGCGCGTGAGCGGGGCTCGGGCCCCGCGATTCGGAGACAGACGCCCCCGAGGCCGCGCCTGAAATAACGAGGAAAACGACCGTATAGGCCACAGAAGGGCCCATGTTAGTATGAAAACCTTGTCGTTTCGCAGCTTCCTCGTGAGGTTGCCCCGAGGTCCCCGTGCAGCTTGATTTCGTGAACCGCGAGCTCACCATCAAGCTCGTCTATTACGGCCCGGCCCTCAGCGGAAAAACCACCAATCTCCAGGCCCTGCACAAGACCGCCGAGCCCGGCGCCAGCGGTCGTTTGATGACGCTCGAAACGCGTGACGACCGCACGCTGTTCTTCGACCTCTTGCCGCTGACGTTTCGCAACCAGGGCAGTCTGGCGGTTCGGCTCAAGGTCTTCACGGTCCCCGGCCAGGTGATCCACGCGTCGACCCGGCGCCTGGTGGTGCAGGGCGCCGACGGCATCGCCTTCATCGCCGATTCGCGCAGCGCAGAGACCCAGCACAACGCCGAATCGTTCATCGATCTGAAAGAGAACCTGAAGCAGCACGGGCTCACGCTCAAGCAGATGCCCGTGGTGATCCAGTTCAACAAACGCGATTTGCCCGATGTGCGCAGCGACACCGAGATCGCGGAGCTGGCTTCGCATGGCCGCGAGCCGGTGTACCTGGCCGTGGCGACGCGCGGCAACGGTGTGGTGGAGAGCTTCATTGGGCTGTTGCATTTGACCTGGAGTCAGCTGGATGCCGAGCATGACTTGAACAAGAAGTTCGGCTTCGACTCCGAGGCGTTCCTATCCGGCGTCGCCAAGAAGCTCGGCGACTCCCGTCACCTGGATCAAATTTTGGCGACATGCGTCGGGGGTGCGCTCGATGTGCTCAAGCCGGAGGTGGGCTGATGACCATGTCGTCAAGGCCGCCCAAGACGCTGGACGAGCTAACGCTGGGTCACGGGGTGAACCTCGAGGATCTGGTGTCGCGCGACGGTATGACCGAGATGGTCAAGAGCGCGCACGAGCTGTTCGGCGTACCGATCCGCGTCTTCACCGAGGATGGTAAGCTGCTCGCTGACGCGGCGGATTCAATCGAGCTCTACGCCTACCTCAACACTTCACGCCACGGTCGCGCGGCGCTCTCGGAGGTCGTGGCAGCGGTGAAGTCCTTGGCCCCGGGGCCCGAGGGGGAGGCGCGTTACACTTGCGTCACGGGTGCGCTGTATCGCGTCGTCGCGATCCTTTACGACTCGCGCCAGATGGGGCGCATGATCTTGGGCCCGTTCACGCCCGACCCCGAGGCAGAGCCCCCGGCCGCGCTGCTCGCGCTCGACAAGCAGCTCGATGCCGCCAACCTGCGCGCGCTGTTTCGCAAGTTACCGCGCGGTGACGAGCAGACGGTCAGCCGCGTAGCGCGCCACCTGGCCCGTGTGCTGGATCTGCTGCTGTTCAGCGGTCACCGCGCGCTCCTCACCAGCAACATGCACCTGGCCAGCGTGCGCGAGAGCTTCCGCGAGCTGGAGGACAAGCAACAAAAGCTGCAGTTTGCCTATGATCGGCTGAAAGAGCTGGATCGGCTGAAGAGCAATTTCCTGGCGACGGTCTCACACGAGCTGCGCACGCCGCTCACTTCGATCATCGGTTACAGCGAGATGTTGGTGGAGGGTTTGGCCGGCGACCTGAACGCGGAGCAGAGTGAGTTCGTGCAGACCATTCGCGACAAGGGTGATCAGCTGCTGAGCCTGATCAAGGGCCTGCTCGACCTTTCCAAGCTCGAGAGCGGCACCATGAGCCTGCGCAAGAACAACGTCGACGTGGCGGTGCTGGTCAGGGACGTGGTCGCTACCATGACGCCGACCGCGCGCAAGAAAGAGGTGGAGCTGGCGTTCGACGTCGAGCAGGGCTTGCCGGGCATTTGGGCCGACTCTGAGCGCCTGCGTCAGGTGTTGCTCAATCTCACCGAGAACGCCATCAAGTTCACGTCGGGCTCGGGCTCGGTGCGGCTCAGCGCGAGGCTGACCAGCATGGACGCCCAAAACAGCGGAGACACTGGCGGCATGGTGCTTCTGGGCGCGCGCCGCACGGGTGTCGAGCTACGCGTGGCCGATACCGGCATCGGTATCCCCGAGGCCGAACGCACACGCGTCTTCGACGCCTTCTATCAGGTGGATTCGAGCAGTACCCGTGAGGCGGGCGGCACCGGCCTGGGGCTGTCGATCGTGAAGCGGCTGGTCGACGGGCACGATGGGACGGTGCGCATCGAGTCGAATCAACCGCGCGGCAGCGTGTTCGTGGTGACGATTCCGGTCAAACGCGCCACCATCGGCTGATGATCAGAGCGCGACGAGGCCGCTTGGCGGCGAGCGAGCTCGACCTCATCACCATGCTGGAACGTCAGCTATCCGGCGTGACGAGCCGGCACGTAAAGCTCGGCATCGGCGACGATGCGGCGCTCTTGCGCGTGGGGCGCGAATCGATCGCGGTCAGTGTGGACGACCAGGTCGAAGGGGTACATTTCGACTGGCGTTGGCTGAGTGCCGAGGACGTCGGTTACCGCTCGCTGCAGGCCGCGGCCAGCGATCTGGCGGCAATGGCCGCCCAGCCGCTGGCCGCGGTGGCCAGCCTGCACGTACCGCGTGGCACTCGTGATTCCACCCTGGAGCAGCTGGCGCGCGGCCAGGCTCAGGCTGCCAAGCGCCTGCGCTGTCCCGTGGTGGGCGGCAACATCGCGCGCGGTAAAGTGTTGTCGATCACTACCAGTGTGCTCGGGCGCGCGCCCAAGCCGCTGCTGCGTTCGGGAGCACGACCGGGCGATGAGCTGTGGCTGATCGGTGAGGTCGGGCTGGCTCGTGCCGGGCTGCTGCTGCACCAGCAGCGACCGAAGCTACCGGCGCGTCTTCAGCGCGTGGCCAAGCAGGCCAAGCTGGCCTGGGCGCGGCCGCAGGCGCGCATCGCGGCAGGTCGCTCGCTGCTGGGCCGTGCGCGGGCGGCCATTGACGTTTCGGATGGACTCTCGGGCGATGCGATGCACCTGGCACGGGCCAGCGGGGTCAGGGTGGTGCTCGAGGCGGGGCGCCTGGCGCGCTTGATTTCTGCGGACTTGACCGATCTTTCGGACCTGCTGGGCGAGCCGGGGGTGGCGTTGGCGCTGCGCGGGGGCGAGGACTACGCTCTGCTGGGCGCCGGACCTGAGGCCCGCCGCCCGGCGCGGGCGAAGGTCGTAGGTAGAATCGAACGTGGCCGCGGGTCAGAGCTCGAGCTCGATACCGGACAGCGTTTCGCGCTGGGTCCGGGCTTCGACCATTTGCGTCACTAGCTGCGTTGCGCTGTTGCTTGGCCGCTCTGAAAGGTGCAACGCACGCTGCCAGCGCGAGCAAGCTGGAGAAAGAGACCAGCACGAGCGCCGTCGTCAGATCGCCGCGCTCAGCGCGGCGGGCTTCACTACTGGCAGCCTGCTGGCAGCGCGCCACCGCCCATGGCGGCCCTGACGGCGTTGAGGATCTGCGGCGCGGCCTGGCCGGCTGCGACCGCCGCCTGACAGACCTGGCCGGCCTGCAGCATCATGGTGTTGTTCGGAGGCGGCGCGCTCTTCGAGTTTTGGATCAGCGCCGCGCAGCACTTGCCGAGGCTCGCGCCACTACCGCCGCCAACCGGCTTCTTCACCTCGGCGGCCGAGTCGGAAGGAACGGGCTCGGGCGCCAGCTCGAGCGTCTGCGGAGCCGCGGGAGTCGAAACCGCCGGCGGCGCCGAGGGCAGGGGCGGCGGTGGCTCGTCCTTCTTGCAGCCGTACGACGAGATCACGAGCGGTAGCAGGAACCCAGATGCAATGATGGCAGCGACCGTGCGGAGCGGCTTCATGGGCTTGTTTCTAGCTTAGACGTCCCAAAAGCGAAATAGGCCTCCGGGCGGCGTTTCCGCCCCAGTTTCCGCTAGCGAGAAAGGAATCAACAGGGAGGCGGGGAGACGGGGAGCATTTGGGGGATCCAGACTCGCGGCACCGGCGGTTTTTCAGAGGTGCTTGTTGGATGGGCGCCAAACAAAATCTCCCCGCCTCCCCGCCTCCCTGTTTGTACGGTTTTAGCCGTTAGCTGCAGCCCATGCTGTTGCCGCAATTCAGGCACTTGTAGCAGGCGCCATTTCTGACCGTGATGTGCCCGCAGCCGTCGCAGACCGGCGCGTCACCCATCATTTCTTCGAGCTGGGCGTCGAGCGCGCCATGCGCTTCGCTGATTTTCGGCTCCGGTCTGGCGGCGAGGCTTTCCGGCGGCACCGACGAGGGGCTCGGCGGGGCGATCGAGGTCGGGGTACCGCCGTCGGCCGCGATCAGCTTGGGTACGGTCGGATCCTCGATGGCGGGCGCCTCTTCGGCGGGCTTCACCTGCGCAAAGTCGTAGCGGCGCAGGTACTCCACGCCCAGCACGCGGAAAATGTAGTCGACGATCGAGGTCGAGAACTTGATGTTGGGGTGTCCCGAGACCACGCCGTGCGGTTCGAAGCGGGTGAACGTGAACTGTTCGACGAAGGTCGAGAGCGGCACGCCGTATTGCAGGCCCACCGATACCGCCATGGCAAAGCAGTTCATCAGGGAGCGGAAGGCCGCGCCTTCCTTGTGCATGTCGATGAAGATCTCGCCGAGCGAGCCGTCTTCGTACTCACCGGTGCGCAGAAACACCTTGTGGCCGCCGACGTGCGCCTCTTGCGTGAAGCCGGCGCGCTTGTGCGGCAGGCGAACGCGATGGCCTTCGGGGCGCGGCGCAGGAGCCGGCGCGGCGCTGACCGCCAGCGGCAGCTCTTCCTTCGTGTCGTTGGTGTCGCCCTCTTCCGAGCGCTCCTTGCTGGTCGTGGAGAGCGGCTGTGAGGCCTTGCAGCCGTCGCGGTAGAGCGCCACTGCCTTCAGGCCCAGCTTCCAGCCTTCTTCATAGATCTGGCGTACGTCCTCGACCGTGGCGTCGCTGGGCAGATTGACGGTCTTGCTGATGGCGCCGGACAAGAACGGCTGGGCGGCGGCCATCATCTTCACGTGCGACATCGGGGCTAGGTAGCGCTGACCCGTACGACCGCAGCGGTTGGCGCAGTCGAACACCGCATAGTGCTCGTCGCGCAGGTGCGGCGCGCCCTCGATGGTCATGCGGCCAATGATGACGTCGTTGGCCTCTTCGATCTGCTTGGCGGTGAAGCCCAAGTGCTTGAGCAGGCTGAAGCCCGGCTGAGCGAGTCTGTCGGCCGAGATGCTCAGGCGATCGTAAGTTTCACGGCCCAGCACCCAGGGAGCGAATGCCAGCCCCAGATCGAAGACACCGGGCAGCGCGCTCTCGAGCTTGCCGAGGTCTTCGTCATTCAGGCCCTTCTGCTTCAGCGCCTGGCGATTGACGTGCGGCGCGCCGAGCAGCGTGCTCGTGCCCGACACGTAGGCGACGATCTCGCTGATTTGCGCTTCAGAGTAACGCAGGCGGCGCAGCGCCTCCGGCACCGACTGGTTGACGATCTTGAAGTAGCCGCCGCCCGCCAGCTTCTTGAACTTTACCAGCGCGAAGTCGGGCTCGATGCCGGTCGTGTCGCAGTCCATGAGCAGGCCGATGGTGCCGGTCGGCGCCAGCACGGTAGCCTGCGCGTTGCGGTAGCCATGCTGCTCGCCCAGCGTGACCGCGCTGTCCCAATCCTCGACCGCCGCCTTGTACAGGTAGTCAGGGCACTGATCGCGATCGATGGCGTAGGCTGCCTCTTGATGCTGGCGCATCACACGCAGCATCGGCTCGCGATTCTTGTCGAAGCCGGGGAAGGGGCCCTTGCTCGACGCTATCTGGGCGCTGACCGCGTAGGCGCGGCCGCACAGAATCGCGGTCACCGCGCCCGCGATGGAGCGGCCCTTGTCCGAGTCATACGGGATGCCTTGCAGCATCAGCAGCGTGCCGAGGTTCGCGTAGCCGAGCCCGAGGGGCCGGTAATCGTGCGAATTTTTGGCGATGCCTGGGGTCGGGTAGCTCGACAGATCCACCAGGATCTCTTGCGCCGTGAAGAAGATGTCGACCGCGTGCCTAAAGCCGTCGATGTCGAGCTTGCCGCGGACGTCCAGGAACTTGGTCAGGTTCAGCGACGACAAGTTGCAAGCCGTGTCGTCGAGGAACATGTACTCGCTGCAGTTGTGGACGACGAGTCCCGCGGCGATGAAGTGGTGAGTCTCTGGCTCCGTGAGGTCGTAAACCGGCTGCTCGCCCAGGAAGTCGAGACTCGCGATTTGGTCTGTGAGCGGATCCGCATACGCCGTTACGTCACGATTTAGCTCTGCCAGCTGAGCGGCCTTCGCGCTCGCAGCCACGAATCCGATCTGCTGCTCGAACGAAATGCGCGACGCCTTGCTGATGCGCAAGCTGTGCATCTGCTGAATGGGATACTCTTTTCGCCCGCCCTTGCCATCAGGTAGGAGCGCCATGGTTTGCCCTGCTGGACGCCGATTGCGATAGAGCTTCGCCTTGATCCCGAAGCTCAGCAGCAGGAGCTGAACCTGCTGGAGGAGCAGCAAGGAAGTACTGTCGAGCGAGACGTACTGAGACTTTTCTCCATGGTTTGCCACCGTCCCATCGGCCGTGAACAGGCCGCGCAGAACAGCAGCCAGTGAGTCCCTATCAAGCTGGAAGACATCCGCTCGGAAGGCTTTCAGCGCGCTCCCAGCATCCAGAACGCTAAGCCGCTTGAGCTCATCGATCACGCAGCGTGCGCTCGTGTTGATCCTGAGCGTGGCCTCCGTCTCACGTACTTCCGTATCGCGGGCGGCGCGCGCATCGGCGGCGTTATCCCGCTTGAAGGTCGTGAGTCGTTGGTGAACGTGACTGGCGAGCGCGCTTTCGCTCCTCGCCAGAGTCAGGACGGCGATTTCCTGCTCGCCAGAAACGCACCCATCTCCCACCATCAAACCCAGGAGCTCGCCGAGCCGTTCGTCCAGCGCTTGCGAGCCAAATGCCGGACGCCCCAGCTGTAAGACGTCGTCTCGCGAAAGCTCGCAGGCGGGCACATCTCCACGATTCAAGGTGAGCACGCGATGATCGGCCGTTAGCTTCAGCTCGAACCCCGCCTTCGTCGTCAACCGGTAAACCGGCTTGGTACCCGTCGGAAAGGCCGGCGCGATGGAATGCAGAGCTCCGTCCGCTCCAATGACTTCGAACGGACGCTCGAGCAGGGAGTCGATCCGCAGCCAGCCGTCTGCGGTCGCCACCAAGGTGTCACCGGTGATGCACGGGTTGCTGGCGTTGATCTTCCCGGTGTTGGGGCAGGTGTGCCAGTGGTTGATGGTGCTGTCGTACTGCACGCCGGGGTCGGCGCAGGCCCAGGCGCTTTCGGCGACCATGTCCCAGAGCTCGGCGGCGTCCAGGGTGTCGATCACCTTGCCGCTGGTGCGAGCGGTGGTGTGCCACTTGCCGCCCGATTGCACGGCGCGCATGAAATCGTCGCTGACGCGCACCGAGTTGTTCGAGTTCTGGCCGCTGACCGTGTGGTAGGCCTCGCCGTTGAAGTCACTTTCGTAGCCAGCTGCGATCAGCGCTTTGGCCTTCTTCTCTTCCCGCACCTTCCAGCCGATGAAGTCGCGGATTTCCGGGTGGTCCATGTCCAGGCAGACCATCTTGGCGGCCCGGCGCGTGGTGCCGCCGCTCTTGGTGGCGCCGGCCGCGCGATCCAAGACCTCTAGAAAGCTCATCAGACCGCTCGAGGTGCCGCCGCCCGAGAGCTTTTCCTGCTTGCCGCGGATGGCGCTGAAGTTCGAGCCGGTGCCCGAGCCGTACTTGAAGAGGCGCGCTTCCGCCTTGACCAAGTCGTAGATGCCCATCAGGTCGTCTTGCACGGCCTGGATGAAGCACGCCGAGCACTGCGGGCGCTCGTAGGCGTTGGCGGTTTCGGTCACCTCTTGCGTCGTCTCGTCCCAGGCGTAGTTGCCGCCCGAACCGGTGATGCCGTACTCGTGGAACAAGCCGCAGTTGAACCAGACCGGCGAGTTGAATGCGCCGTACTGATTGGTCATCAGCCAGGTGAGCTCGGCCTCGAAGACCTCCGCGTCCCTGGCGGTTGCAAAGTAGCCGCCGAAGTTTTCGCCCGCGGTGCGGATGGTGTGCGCAATGCGATGCACCACTTGGCGTACGCTGATCTCTCCCTGACTCTTGTCGCCATTCAGGCCGGCGCGACGGAAGTATTTGGAGACCACGATATCGGTCGCGAGCTGGGACCACTGCGCCGGGATCTCCGCGCCCTCCATCTTGAAGACGACCGAGCCATCCGGATTGGTGATAACGCTCTGTCGGCGTTCCCAGACGACGTCCTTGAGCGAATCTTCGCCGGGCTCGGTGTAGCGAGGGGAGAAGGTGGCGCCGCCGCTCTGCGGAGCGCGCTGACCATCCTTTTTGCCCTGGCCGCGCTTTGAGGTCGGCGGGCTCGTAGAACCTGCGGTTTTCACGCGATCATTTTCCTGACCCACAATCGTAGACTGCGCCATAAAAACCTTGCTAATTTGTTCAGTGGTTACGGAGGCAATCGCGCCAGGACAGCCGCCGAGCCCGTCGCTGCGCGACCGGTCTTGGGGGCTCTCCAAGCAGCTTCCCATCCCTTGGGGAAGGGCTCCCTTGTACCCCAAGGGGTTGGGCATGGCCAAACAAAAATCCCCTTTAGTTGGGCACAGGCCATCAACATGGCCTCCGCACAACCTGGTATCAACCGCCCAATCCCCCCGGCTTTCCGTGCCCTTCCCGGAATAGTTTCAAGGAGCCTGTGGAGGAGTGGGGCTGAACAAAAAGTGACTGAACAAAAAGTCCCAAACTTTTCAAGACTCGACCCCGACGTTTCCAAGAACGCGTCCCCAGCTTAGTCCCCAGGTTGTCCATGGCTGAGCTCGTCGAGATTGCGGCTTTGATCGTGCGCGACGCGAAAGCGGGAGCGCGCGCCAGCGCGGCGCTCTCCAAAGCTCTGCGTGAGCGGCGCTTCGGTGCGAGCGAGGCCGAGCAGCTTTCGCAGCTGGTGTATGGGGCACTGCGGCGCGAGCGACGCGTCACTGGAGCATTGCGTGAGCTCGCAGTGAGCCCTGGCGCGAGCGACGACGAGCGGCTCGGTGTGATCGCCGCGGCAGTGCTCGAGGGCTCGCTCGACGTGGCGGCGGCGCGAGCGGTGTCCAACGTGGTCGCGTGGGAGCGCTTTGGGGCGGCCGATCGAGCGCTGCTCGGTCGTGTCAGCGCCGAGGAGCGCGTGGCGCTGCTCGGCGCTCTGCCCGACTGGCTCGCGGCTCAGCTTTGCCAAGAGTACGGCGACCAGGCCGAGGCGCTCGCCAGCAGCCTTGCGGAGCCCGCTCCGCGCAGCTTGCGGGTCAACGCGCTGCGCACCGACGTGGAAGCGGCGCTGCAGCGCCTGACAGCCGAGGGGGCGCAGGTCACGCGAGGCCGTTTCGCGAGGCGTGCGCTGCGCCTTTCCGGAGCCTTCAATCCCTTCGTCACGCGCGCCTTTCACGAGGGGCTGTTCGAGCTGCAAGACGAGGGCAGCCAGATCGTTTGCGAGCTGGTCGCGCCGCCGCCACGCGGGCTGGTCGTCGACGCCTGCGCGGGCGCCGGTGGCAAGGCGCTGGCGCTGGCCGCGCAGCTGGAGGGTCGCGGCAAGGTGCTGGCGCTCGATATCGACCAGCGCAAGCTGGGTGAACTGCGCCATCGCGCCAGACGCGCCGCGGCGGCCAACGTGCAAGCCATCGGCATCGATGCAGCGGGCGCGCTACCGGCCGCGATCGAGGCGCTGGCCGGCAAGGTGGATCGGCTGCTGGTCGACGCGCCCTGCAGCGGCACCGGCGTGCTGCGGCGTAACCCCGAGGCGCGCGCGCGCCTGAGCCCCGAAGCCGTCGACCGGCTGGCGCTCACCCAGCGCGAGATCATCGAGCGCATGCTGCGCCTGCTGGCGCCCGGAGGCCGGTTGATCTTCGCGACCTGCTCGCTGCTGCGCGCCGAGGGCGAAGCCCTGCTGGACGGCGTCGAAGCCGATCACCCGGAGCTCGAGCCAGTGAACCTGGCCGAAGTCTACGATCGTGATTATGTCGAGCGCTTCGTGCGCAGCGCGCCGCACCGCCTGCGGCTGCTCCCACACATCCACGACACGGACGGCTTCTTCGTCAGCTGTTTGCGCCGCCGCCGGCATTGAGCGGCGTATCTACGGCGCGGCGGGGGCGGTTTGGTTTTTCAACAGGGCCAGCCAGCGGGAAACCGAGCCCGCGATGATGAAGGC
>DATEDZ010000365.1:0-46699 GCA_035281385.1 Polyangiaceae bacterium | reverse complement strand
AGGTTGCTTGCCTTCGCAGCTCGCCGATAAGCCCCTGGCGCGCTGCCGACGGCGCGCTTGAAGGCTTTCGAGAAGGCGGCCTCGGAATCGTAGCCGACGCGCTCGGCGATGTCGGCCAGCGTGGCGCTGCTCTGCCGCAGCAGACCCGCGGCCTTCTGCATGCGCCAGCGCGTGACGTAGGCCAGCGGTGGCTCTCCCACCAGACGGGCAAAACGCGAGGCAAAAGCGGAGCGCGACATGGCCACTTTCGCGGCTAGCGATTGGACGGTCCAGTCGAGCTCCGGGCTCTGGTGGATGAAACCAAGCGCCGCGCCGATTTGCGAATCGCCCAGGGCGCCGAGCCAACCGCTCGAGCTGGTCGGCAGCGTCGCCAGGTAGCCGCGCACGATCTGGATGAAAAGCACGTCGGCCAGCCTGCTGATCACGGTCTGCGCGCCAGGTCGACCTGACTGCGCCTCACAGGCGATGAACTTCAGCGTCGGCTCGAGCCAGTGTACGCTGCGGCTCAGCTCTCCCGGTAGTACGATGACCGGAGGCAGGACCGACAGCAGCGGGTTGTTTCGCCGGTCTTCGAAGTGGAACGACCCCGTAACCAGCGTGGCCGCCGCACCGTCGCCGCCCGTCGTGATCGAAGGCTGGCACTTGCCATTGACGGTGATCAGCTCGCGCAGCGATCGCACCGGTGAGCTGGGTGCGTCCCGCAGGGCGTGGGCGTGGCCGTGGGGCAGCGCCACCAGATCCCCACCATGCAGGTGCACCGAGTCCTGCCCGTCCGCGTCGAGCCAGCAGTCGCCGGTGAGCACGACGTGGAATTTCGCGTCCTGCTCGTCAGCCTCCACGCCGATGCCCCAGGGCGCCGCGGCCTCCACTCGGCCATAACAAGCCGCGCCGACCCGCACCGTCTCGAGCACATCAGTAAGAACGTCAGTCGTAGCTGCCATCGTACGAGTAAACAGGAAAGTGGTTCTAATTGGCGCTGACCGTCCAGTCAGCGTTCCCCACTGCCTAGCAGTTCCGATTCTGACCGTCCAGTCAGAAAACCAGCCTCCCCGAGCTCCTTTTGAACGACTGCCTCTTGGCCTTCGAGCAGCGGGTAAACCGCGCGCGCGTCACGCAGCTCCCGGGCCTACGTGGCGGGCCGGCCCAGCATGCTCGCGAGGTAACGCAGGCCGGAGGCGATCGGTTGCTGGTGCTCGTAGTAAACTTCCAGTTTTGTAAGCTCGCTACGCAGCGCAGCGGCGAGCTCACCATCGAGACCGAGCTTCTGCAGGCTCTCGAGCAGGTTCCAGCGCAGCAGCCAGTCGTCCTTGAAGTCGCGCTCCAGCTCGCAATGTAGCCGTTCGAAGACGGGCAGCACCTCGGAGCCCACGGAAGAGCGCAGCGCGGCATGAGCTGCCTCGTACAGGCTCAGCATTGCGCCCTCGCGCGGTGGCAGCGACCGCGATTTCGGCACCCGCATACGCGGCAGCTCGGTCGGCGCAAAGAAGTCCGAGGGAGCGCCAGCATGGGCGCCCAGCACCGCCCCGGCTAGCGCGACCAAGGCGCCAGCGCCGAGCCGAGCTTCGAGCTCGGCACCAGCCAGGAGCTGGCCCGATTCGAACACCAGCAAGGCCGTGCCAGGATGCTGGCCTCGGTGCACCTGCGCGAGCGTGCCGCGCAGTCGGACGCCGTCGCCGAGCTGCACATCGATGGGACCGGGCTCGAGGCACGCCAGGGCGACGCCCGATTCACCCAGCACCGCGTAGACGCCATCGGCAGCGGCTCGAACGCCCGAAAGGTCGGCGCGCGCACCGCCCGAAACGACCAGCAAGCGCGTGCCGGAGCTCCCGCCCAGCAATCGCGTCAAGCGACCATACAGCTCCAGCCCGCCCTGCAGCTGAATGCTGGCAATCTCCTGCGCGGCGAGCGCTTCGGCGAGCGCCGCCTCACCGCCCCGGGCCGAAGCCAGTCCGCGCACCACTTCGTCGAGCACGTCGTGCAGTCGCTCGAAGCTGGGCGTGACGAACAGCTGCGGTTGGGGGCGCGTGACGTCGTAGTCCACCTCGACTGCTGCGACGCTGAGCCAAGGTTTTTCAACCTGCGGCTCGTGGCAGGCAAAGCTTTCCCAGAGTGACGACAGCAGTCCGGCTCCGTACAGCTTGTAGTCGCTGGGCGAGCCAACTAGCCCGTATTCAGCGGTCCACCAGTAAAGACGCGACAGGCGTGAAGCTTCGCTCACCCGACGCACGCCGGCGCGCGCCGCTACCAGCGCTCGCTCGGCGCTTGCCACCTGCTCGGGCGTGGCCGAAGGCAGCTCCTTGACTTCGGAGAGCGCATAGATGGCGCGATCCACGGCCGTGTCATCCGGCAGCGTGAAGGCGCGCGCGCCAGCCGCGCCGATGCGGCGCAAGTACTGCGCATAAATCGGATCGGGCAGGATCGGCGCATGGCCGGCGGCCTCGTGGATGATATCGGGCGCCGGCGTGTACACCAAGTGCTCGGCGCTGCGCATGTCCGCGGCGATGGGCAGAATCGACAGTGACTGCAGCTCCTGGAAAGCGCGCGGCGGGATGAAACCGTCGACGCATACCGCACCCCAGCCGAAGGGCGCCAGGTGCTCGTCCATTTCACGAATGCTCGGAATGTGCTCGACCGAGATACCAGTCTGGGCCAGGCCCTCGCTGTAGGCGGGGTGCGCGGTGGCCTTGAGCCGCGCGTGGGTCTGCAGCAGCACGAAGCGCCACACTGCCTGATCGATAGCGGTGTACCTCGAGTAATCCTGCTGCACGATCAAGCGCCGCAAATGCGGCGGAACACGATCGAGAGTGCCCTGCGAGCTCAACACCCAAATTCTGCCTTACCCGAAGCTCCCCCGCCATATTTCCGTTGTCATGAAAAGCGAAGTGCGGAGGAAAAGGAACGACCCGCGCCGGGTGTCCCGCGGAACTGAGACGACGCGCAGCTCACTGCGCCAGATCCAACAACGTCGTCTCGGCTCCGAGGACTTCGGGCAGCTTCAGCTTGGGTAGGTCGAAGGCTTGACCGAAGGTGAAAAACAACGCGCCGGGCAGCGGTTGATCCGGAATTCTGCCGGGTCCGGGTGTGAGCGGAGCAGCCCAGTCGAACCGAAAGCACGCACGATTGATCTGCGGGAATAGGACACGCACACCTGCCCCCAGCGACTGACGCAATGCCAGATCTTGCACGACTTCACCCACACCACCCAAATCGTAGAACGCCACAGCCCCGACCCGCGCCGAAAGGACGTTGATGGAAAACGTTCTCAGCTCCAGGCTTCCACCAAAGCCGCTCGCGCCACGGAAGAAACCGGGCACGTAGCCCCTCGGGCGCGTGTCCCCTCCCATCACCAGCTTACGATTGAGGTAGTTCCGATACGTCGTCACCAGCGCGGTATCCAGCACGAAGCGTGCGAACCGCAGCCGCGGCGAGACGATACGCAACGCCGCTTGCGCGGCCGCCTGATGGCGCGAGTGATCGGCCTGCTCGATCGACGAGCTGCCGACGATACGTAACAAGCCGTCCCGCAACGGCCAAGTGTATCCCAACCAGGAGACGGTTCCGAGTAGATCACGGGACGAGGCCAGGTCTCGAAGCGCGGGGTACACGCGCAAGGCCGCAGCGTGGCCCAACCAAAAGGACTCCTGAAGCTCGAGAGTCTCGACGTCGCGCGTGGCGAGGTAGCGCGTGGTCTTGTGCTCGAGCTGAACGAAGGGGCTGAGGCGCGTGTCGCTGACAGGCAGCTCTTGGGCAACGAAGGCTTGGAAGTCCGCTACTGTCGCAGTTTCGGGGCGTGTAGCCTCGAACTTGCGCCGATTCAGCTCGATACCACCAGTAAGTAGGGTCTTGAGCTTGTCCCCGAACGAGCGGGTCACCTCGGCGCCCGCGCGCTGGATGCTGCTCGAATACGCGATCGGAATGCCGTGAGACAGCGCAGGTTGCTGAGCGAACCTGGCGGAAATGTCCGGCATCTCACCCGAGTACCAAAACGGCGGGACCGGCGGTGGGAATCCGTAGTCGATGAGGACACCGCTATTCTCGAGATTCAGCACACGAACTTGCTGGATTGCCCAGGCAGCGCCGACCAGAAACCCCCACGTGTCGTCGAGCGCGACCAGATTGCGATACAAGGCAAAGGTGCCAAATGAACCCTCGGGCTCACCCGATTCGAGATTCACGTGAACGCCGCCGTTGCCAGAAGCGTCCACTTTGGTTCCGGCAATGCGCGGATGGATCACCAGGCCGCCCACGGAGTACTGGTCGGGCTGAAGCAGAAACAGGCCCCCCACGCTGGTGCGCGTCCCGAGCAAGTTCTCCTCGACCGGATTGATCAGCAGGCCACCAATATTGGTGGGCGTGCCTTGCAGTGCGAAGTTGAGCCGCAGGCTCCAAACGTCGCGTACGATCACGACCACCCGCACGTAGCCGGGGCGCTCGCTCTTCAGCGGTACCACCACGACCACGCCAAATTGACGGATCAGCTGTAAATTGCGGAGGGTCTCGGCGACACGCTCCGGGTCGTAGCGGTCGCCGGCCTGAAACAGCAGCTCACGCTGGATCACCGACTCACGCGACTGCGCGTGAAACCAATTGACGAAATCCGGTATGGGGTCGTCCTCGTCGAACACCTCGAGCCGTACGATGTCGACGCGCTCGATCAGCTTGCCCTCGGGCGTGGCGTCGAGCTCGGGCTCGGAGCCCAGGGCACGCGCCAGCGTGCGCTGCTCCAGGTCGGAGTATTCGAGCGCGGCGGCCGGCGTCGCGTAGCTGCTCAGGCACAACGCCCACGCACCCAAAACGGCCGAAAACGTCCGCGCGCCGAGCAAGCCGCCCTAGGCTAGCCCTTTCGAGGCCGCCTCACTCGGACTATCGTCAGCCCTGAGTCGTTAGGCCGATGCAGATCCACCCGACACGCGAAAGCTCGGATCTCGCCCTGTCCGGTATGGCGGTGGTGCTGGGCGGGTTGCTCTTGCAGTCCGGTCCGATCGTGGGCTGGGGCGGGGCGCTGCTCGTGGGGCTGGCGATGGCGCGCGCGCTCACGCGCTTGGGTGTGAGTCGTGTGCGGGCGGCCGGCCTAGAGATGCTGTGGCGCGGCGAGTCACGCAAGCTCACGGTGGCGCGCGGAACCGAGGTGATTCTACAAGCCGAGCTGCGCAATCGTTCGAGCACCGCCGTGCGTTTTCACGGCTTACGCGCCGTGTCCGCACCGGAGCTCGAGGTCAAGGTCCGCCCCGAGACCGACGAGGTGCCGCCCCACACGCGCCTGTGCGTGACGCTGGTCGTGCGCGGCCTGCGCGTCGGACGGCACGGCATTCACGGCCTTTCGCTCGAGGTGGAGTCCGGTCCAAGCCTGTTCGAAGTGCCGCTCACGTTCGCCAACCCTTACGGCGTCGAGGTGATGCCCACGCCTTACTCGGTGCTGGTGCGCTCGGCGCGCGGCGGGCGCAGCCGGCAGCAAGCCGACGAGGGTCGCCCCGGGCGCCTGCGCGGAGAAGGCGGGGAGCTGCGCGAGCTGCGCGAGCACCAGAGCGGGGACCCCTTCAGGCGCATCGCCTGGAAAGCGTCGGCGCGCCGCGGAGTGTTGATGGTCCGCGAATACGAGAAGGACGAGCGCGATGTGGTCTGGCTGGTGCTGGATGCGGCGGTCGATCACTGGGCGGGGCCGCCCGGCGAGTCGGCGCTGGATCGAGCCATCGACGAGGTGGCGTCGGTGGCGATTCGTCACGCCAGAACCGGCGACCGCGTTGGCTTGGCGGTGATCGGCACGCGCACGCTGTGCTTCGAGAAGCCCGAGCGCGGCATCGCGCACGCCACGCACTTGATCGAAAAGTTGATGCAAGTGACCGGCTGCATGGACGCCGATCGCAGCGGCCTCGATGAGCAGGAGCTTTCGCTGCGAGTCATCGAGCACATGCGGCCGCTGGACCCCACGCTTTCCGCTCACGTGCACGCTTCCGAGATCGACCGTGTGGCGCGGCGCGCCGAGAAGCTGCAGAAGCGCGCGCCGTTCGCGGACGTGATCACTCAGGCACCGACGCCACGCGAACGCACACTGCGCCGTTACCTGGCGGCCTACGGCATCAACTCGCCGGCGCGCGTCGATCCGGAGCGCGTGCGCGTGGACTTCGAGATCATTCGACTGATGGAACGCTTGCGCCATCAGCGCGTGCGTCCCAGCCTGATCTACGTGTGGTCCGATGCGCCGGAGGAGACGCAACGGCCGGCGCTATGCCGCACGCTGGCTGAACGCAAGCGCCGTGGCTCGACCTGGAAATGGGTGCTGCTCCGCCCGTCGTTCGGCAATCTCTCCGACGAGTCCGCCAAGGCGCAGGCAGTGCGCGACGCCTTCGCGCTGCGCCAAAAGCTGGCGCAAGAGCGCGGCGAGCGCTCACTGCACCGTCTCGGCATCCGCCTGGAGCGCCTGGCGCGGCACTGAGACCTAGTCTCGAGCTTCGCGGTCTTGGAAGGAAAGATCACGATCGTCAGGGACGCCCGCGAGCCACGAGAAAAACCGGCGGGACGGGCGCCTGCTGCGCTCGAGCATGCGTGAGCCGCCAGACATTTCGAGCAGTCTGCTCGCTCACGCGACCACCTAGAAACCCGCGAGCAGCCCCACTATTCCCGAGGCGAAATCGCCCACGTCGAACCTAGTGCCGTGTCTCAAAAGTTCTAGGGCGCGACTACGACGAAATTACGATCGATGACCACTCCGCCATCCGCGGTGACTCTGGCGTGCCAGGCGCCGAGTGGATCCTGCGCGCGAAACGCCAGCGGAACGTCCAGCACCGCCTGACCCGCCTTGGCGGTGGCCTGCCCCACCAGGGCGGGACGCGGACCACCTTTGCTCGGCGCCGGTAGCGAGAGCTCCCAGGTGACCGGCACGTCGCGCGAAAGCGGCCCGGCAAAGGTCAAACGAAAGCCATGCCGCTGCCGCGCCGGGTCGAGCTGCTTGGGGATCTGCTCGAGCTGCTGCACCTGGCCGCCGAAAAAGACGCCGAGCTCGGCCTCCTTGACCACGCCCTCGGGAGCGCGCTGGCACGCGAAAAGCAGCGGCAACCCCAGCAATAGGCGTCTCACTTCTCGAGCTCCGCAGCCATGCGCGAAAAGTCTGCCACAGCCAGGCGCTCGCCTCGGGTTGAAAGATCGATGCCAGCGCGCTCGGCGGCCCGAGCCAGCGAAAGGCCACGGTCTTCGAACAGCCCCGACCAGGCATTCTTCAGCTGCTTGCGGCGCTGCGCGAAAGCGCGGCGCACGACCGACCGAAATGCAGCGGTCTCCGGCCCGGCGCCCAGCGGCTCCAGCGTGACCACCGCCGAGTCCACGTTGGGCTGTGGGTAGAACGCGCCGCGCCTTATCACGAATGCGCGCTCTACCCGAAAAGCCCGCTGCGCGAACACGCTGAGCGCGCCGTAAGCATCCGCGCCCGGCGCTGCTGCCAGGCGATCGGCGACTTCGAGCTGAATCAAAAACACCGCGCGCTCGATGCCGGGCGCGCTGTGCACGGCTTTCTCCAGCAGTGGACCAGTGATCTGATACGGCAGATTGCCTGCGATGACGTGAGGGCGCGGCCGGCCCGCTAGCGCCGCAGCGAAGTCCAGGCTCTTGGCGTCCGCCTCGAGGATCTGGAGCCGCCCGCGCTGCACGTCGAAGGCCAGCTCCTGCTCGAGCGCCGGCACCAAATCGCGATCGCGCTCCACGGCGAGCACGAAGCTGACGCCGCTCGCCAAGAGCGGCCGCGTCAAGGCTCCGAGCCCCGCCCCCAGCTCCACCACCGAGCCACCTTCCGCCGCGCACGCCTGAGCAATCTTCACGGCCAGATGCTCGTCGGCCAGAAAATTCTGCCCAAAGCTCTTTTTGGCCCGCAGCCCATACCGCTCGAGCATCGCCTTCGGACTGGCGGTGTTCACGCCCTGCATCGATGGGAATTAAACAGGGAGACGGGGCGACGGGGAGTTTTTTCTGCGCGTGCTCGAGCAATCAAACCCCTTCTGAGCTCCTCGCCTCCCCGCCTCCCTGTTTGCTCGCTCTCGTCAGTGCTTTTCGGCGTCTGCGGGAGCTACTTCCGCGTCGGCCTCGGTGCCGGCGGTCTTCGAATAGTCTTCGGTCACGCCGAGCGAGACGTTGCGCACGCGCGGCGGCGGGGGATCACCGTGAAGCTCTAGCTGAGCGGCGGCCCACAGCTCGCGCTCCACGAGCTCCGCGTACTCTGCGCTCTTCGGATCACCCTTGAAGCTTTCGAGTTTCTCGTCGACTTCCTTCAGCTCCAAGCGCGTGCGCACCGCGTCGATGTCGTCCTTGCGGATGAAGCGATCAGTGAGCAGCACCGCCTTGTCGCTGACGATCTCGACGAAACCGGGCCCGACCGCCACGGATTGGCTCTTGCCGTTCTGGATGAACGTCACGATACCGGTGGCGAGCGCCGCCAGCATCGGCCGATGCATGGGCAGCACGCCAAACTCACCATCGACGCTGGGTGCGGTCAGCTCGTCGACCGCTTCCCTCAGCTTGGGACCGTCGGGCGTGATGATCTCGAGCGCGATGGTGCCCTGCGCCATCTCACGCCGCCTGCGACTTCAGCTTGGCGCCCGCCTGCTTGGCTTCCTCGATGCTACCGACCATGTAGAAGGCCTGCTCGGGCAGATCGTCGAGGGCGCCTGATAGGATCTCCTTGAAGCCGGCGACCGTCTCCTTGAGCGGCACGTACTTGCCGGCGCGGCCGGTGAACTGCTGCGCCACGAAGAACGGCTGCGACAGGAAGCGCTCGATCTTGCGAGCACGCGCCACGGTCGCGCGGTCGTCTTCGCTGAGCTCGTCCATACCGAGAATGGCGATGATGTCCTGCAGGTCCTTGTACTTCTGCAGGGTCTGCTGCACCTGGCGCGCGACCGCATAGTGCTCTTCACCAACGACGTCGGGCGCGAGCATGGTGCTGGTCGAGTCGAGGGGATCCACCGCCGGGTAGATGCCCTTCTCCGAGATGGCCCGCGAGAGCACCGTGGTCGCGTCGAGGTGCGCGAAGGTCGTGGCGGGCGCGGGGTCGGTCAAGTCGTCGGCCGGGACGTAGATCGCCTGAACGCTGGTGATCGAGCCCTTGTTGGTCGACGTGATGCGCTCCTGCAAGTTGCCCATCTCGGTGGCGAGCGTCGGCTGGTAACCCACGGCGCTCGGAATACGACCCAGCAAGGCGGACACTTCGGAGCCCGCCTGCGTGAAGCGGAAGATGTTGTCGACGAACAGCAGCACGTCCTGGCCCTCTTCGTCGCGGAAGTACTCCGCGCAGGTCAGGGCCGACAGTGCCACGCGCGCACGGGCACCGGGCGGCTCGTTCATCTGGCCGAAGATCAGCGCGGTCTTGCTGAGCACCGGCTCACCGGTCTCGAGCTTCGATTCCTTCATTTCCAAGAAAAGGTCGTTACCCTCGCGCGTACGCTCGCCCACCCCGGCAAAGCAGCTCACGCCGCCGTGCGCCTTGGCGACGTTGTTGATGAGCTCCTGGATGAACACCGTTTTTCCGACACCGGCGCCGCCGAACAGACCGATCTTGCCGCCCTTGCGGTAAGGCGCGAGCAAGTCGATGACCTTGATGCCAGTCTCGAAGATTTCGACGGTCGTGTTCTGGTCGACGAACAGCGGCGCGGCGCGGTGGATCGGCAGCTTCTTCTTGGAATTCACCGGACCGGCTTCGTCCACCGGCTTGCCGATCACGTTGAGGATGCGACCGAGCACCTCGGCACCCACCGGCATCATGATCGGCGAGCCGGTGTCGGTCACTTCGACACCGCGCACCAAGCCTTCGGTCGAATCCATGGCGATGGTGCGCACCACCGACTCACCCAGGTGCTGGGCCACTTCGAGCGTCAGGTTTTCACGCTCGCTCGAGATGCTGGCATTCGACAGCGTCAGCGCATTCAGGATCTTGGGCAGCTTGCCCGGCGGAAACTCCACGTCCACGACCGGTCCAATGACCTGGATAACCTTGCCCTTGCCGCTGACGCCCAGTGCCGTGCTGCTCATCGTCATGTCGAGTGGTATTCCTTCAAGCTCCGACGCGACCTGAACGGACGCGCGGGGCCGCGTCTACCACGCAGACAAAAGCCGGGCTAGGGGTTGTCGCGCGCTCAATAACCCATGGCTCTAACCCAGGGTGCCCAACGCTTAAAACTCAACCGGAACCGCCCTTTCTTGGACACCCAAGCGGCGGGGCGGCCGGTGAGCCGATAGCGTACCGGCGAGGGCTTGTCACGGGACCCAATAACGGTTTCGTTGGAGCGCGACCGCATGCCAGCCAGCGACATGGGCACTCTTGCCACCTGGCTAGGGTTTCGGGCGCTGTGAAAGTCTTCACGGAAACGTATCAGGTTGAACCAGTAGCGGATGCGGCCGAAGGCCGCCGTGAGCGCGCCTCTGGCGCGCGAGGGTTAGGGTCCTTGAGAACCGTCTTCCGTGACAGATGAGTCAAGTTTTGCTGAGCTACGGCCCGAGCCGAGCTGTATGAGAAGCTCGAGAAGGCGCGCCAGCTCCTGAGCCACGCGCTGCCGAGCGGCGATCTGGGCGAGCTGTTCGAGCGGGCGCTCGATGCGCTCATCGAGCAAGAGACCCGCAAACGCTTCGGGGCGGGCAAGCCGCGCAAGGCTAGGAAGCTCAAGCCCGGCTCGCGTCACGTGCCCGTCGAGATCCGGCGCGCGGTGTGGGAGCGGGACCAAGCGCAGTGCACGTTCATCGATGGCGAGGGCCGCCGCTGTGCTGAAAAGCGCTTTCTGACGATCGAGCACCGAACGCCATTTGCGCTCGCCGGTCCTCCGACGCTCGATAATCTGTGTCTCCTCTGTCGTGCGCACAATCTTGAAAATGCCCGGCAAGTCTTCGGAGAGTCGCACATCGAGGCGATGATCCACGCCAGAACCCCAGCGCACCGGACCGAACCAGCGCCGGCCCGCAAGCAGCCGCTCGAGGCAGCGGGCAAGGTGCTTTCGTCTCTCGGTAGCCTCGGCTTGGGGCGCAGCGAGGCGCTCGCCGCCATCGGCCAAGCGCTCGGCAGTGAGCCGGGCCTCGATGTCGAGCGGCTCTTGCGACAGTGCTTGCTCTGGCTGGTGCCGAAAGCCAGCTGATCGACGCCACGGTAGCCTTCTGCAGTCCGGGCTGCGATCGGGCTTCGGGCTCGGCAGCACGATCAGCCAGCTCGGCGAGCGTCCGGTCAAGGCTCGATGCTCGTCTGTCGCAGGCCTGCGGCGGGCTAGGGGAGAGGGGTAGGTTTTTGCAGCAAGCGATGCCATAAAAAGTCCGAGTCGGGGCCACAGACTCGGTTAACCTCGGGTTTTGGAGCTGGCGTAGTTTCATGTCGGGCAATACCGCGGAGAGTCGACGGCCTGGCGTACCCGCCGTGGGCGAGGTCATCGCTCAGAAGTACCGCGTCGAGAGCGTCGTGGGGGCCGGAGGCATGGGCGTCGTGGTGTCCGCTCGCCACCTGCAGCTCGGACAAGTCGTCGCCATCAAGCTCTTGACATTGCCGCCCGACGAAGATCGCCGCGACGAGGCGATCGCCCGGTTCCTGCACGAGGCACAGGCCGCCGCCAAGCTGCAGAGCGACCACGTCGTAAGGATCTACGACGTCGGTCAGCTGGACAGCGGGCTGCCGTTCATGGTCATGGAGCTGCTGAGCGGCACGGATCTGGGGACGCTGCTGGAGAAGCAGGGCGCGCTGCCCGAGCCTCAAGCGATCGACCTGTTGCTCCAAGCCTGCGCGGGCGTGGCCGAGGCCCACCGCATGGGTATCGTGCATCGCGATCTGAAGCCGTCCAACCTGTTCGTGACCACGCGCAGCGACGGCCTGCCGCTGCTCAAGGTGCTCGACTTCGGCATCTCCAAGCAGCTCACGGACCCGACGTCGGGTGAGGTCGCGCCAACCTTTACCAACACGCGGACGTTGATGGGCTCGCCCAACTACATGTCACCGGAGCAGATCCGCGATGCGCGACGCGTCGACGGACGCACCGATGTGTGGGCGCTCGGCATCATCTTGCAGGAGCTGATCACTGACGCGCCGGTGTTCCGGGGCGAATCCTTCCCAGGTATCTGCGCGGCGATTGTGGCGGACCCACCCATGCCCGTGCGCGCCATGCGCCCGGATGTCAGCGCAGCGCTCGAGCAAGTGATCGATCGTTGCCTACGGAAGAGTCCGGAGCAACGCTTCCAGAGCATTGCCGAATTGGTGAGCGCGCTGTCCAGCGTGGGGACCCGGGGCTCAATTAGCGGCGAGGTTATCAAGCCAATCGTCTACAGCTCGCACCCTCGCGTCACCGTGTCCACTTCGCGCTCGGCAGGCGTCCAGCCGGCCTCACAGTGGGATGCGGCGACCATCTCGACCCATCCGGAGCCCGATATGACGCTGGAGTCCGCGCGCCTGAAGGGCGGAACACGAGCGTCTCCCCTGTCCCCGGACTCGCGCGTCCAGGTCCTACCGCCGCGCTCGGTGACGAGGGCCAGGCGTTGGCTCTGGATCTTGCTTGGCGGGTTCGGCGTGTGCGCGGCCTTCGCCTGGCTCCTCTCGTCGTTCAACCCGGCCTCCAGCCAGCTGCCGACGAGCCCCAGCGCAGCGCCCTCCGCACTAGCCCCAGCCAAGGCCGCGACCTTCACGCTCAGCATCGACTCGGAGCCGCTCGGTGCAACCGTCAGCCAGAACGGTCAGCTGCTCGGCAGCACGCCCCTGAGCTTGACGTTACCCGAGGATTCAGCGACGCATGTGCTCGTGCTCGAGAAGGATGGCTACGAGCCGTATGTCTTGCGCCAGGCGGCTGCGCGCGGTGAGGTTCACGTGCGCGCCGCGCTCGCACCGCGCCCTCAGCCGGCGACCGAGGCGACCGCCAAACCGAGCGCCTCGCCGGCCAAGCCGCCTGCCCCCGCTGCCAAGCGCCCGCCGGCGAAGCACCCGCCACCGTCTTCACCGCCCGCTCCGAGCGATATTCGCCTAGAACGCTAGAACCAAACCATGCATCGCTGGACAGTGGGCTCGGTGCTGATCGGGTGTGTGCTGACTCTGCAGTTACCCGCGGTCGCCGACGATCTAGCCGACGAAGCGGACTTGAAGTTTCGACTAGGGGCAGAAGCCTACCAGCGCGCCGATTACCGGGGTGCGCTCGAGCACTTCCTGGCGTCGAACCGGCTCGTACCGAACCGCAACGTCATCTACAACATCGCGCGCTGCTACGAGGAGCTGAAGCAGTTTCCGGAAGCGTATCGCTACTTCACGCTGGCGCTGCAGGCCGAGACCGACAAGGACACAAGAACCCGCATCGAGCGCTCGCTCGGCGCGATACGGCAGTTCGTAGCCGTGCTCGAGGTCGAGAGTGAGCCGCCGGGCGCCACGGTGTTCGTGGAGCGTCGTGACCTCGGGCCGCGCGGCAATACGCCGACCGCGCTCGGGCTCAAGCCGGCAGCCTACGTGGTGCTGGCCGAGCTGCCCGGCCACTACCCGGCTCGCGTGGAGGTGCCGGCGCTTGCCGCGGGGCAGAGCCGCAAAGTGGTGCTCGAGCTCGAGCCGATCCTGGGCACGGTCAGCATCCCGGCCAGCGCGGCGGGCGCGCGCGTCCGCGTGGGCGACGCGCAGGCCAAGGTGGTGTGCGTCGCGCCTTGTGAGCTGCAGCTCACCGAGGGCCGCCATACCCTCTACTTCGAGCGTCCTGGGTCGCAACCGAGTCAGCTCGAGGTGGATGTGGTCGCCAAGCAGCTGCACAAGGTGAGGCCCGAGCTGGTAGCGCTCACCGGTTCGGTGGTCGTCAGCACCGACGAGCCCGGCGCGCTGATCGAGGTCGATGGCAAGCCGCGCGGCTTCACTCCGCTCGTGGTCACGCTGCCGGTCGGTTCCCACGGCTTGCGCGTGGCGCTGGCCGGTTACAAGCCCGTCACCCGGACCATCACGGTCGAGCATACGCGCGAGGCGCCGGTCGACGTCGTGCTCACGCAAGCCGAAGAAGTGACAGCCGCGTCGCGCAACACCGAAGGTGTGGAAGACGCGCCCAGCTCGGTGAGCATCGTTTCGTCGCGCGAGCTCGGCGCGCTGCGCTATCCAACCATCGTCGAGGCGCTCCGCGGCTTGCCCGGCGTGTACGGCTGGAACGACCGCAGCTATGCGGCAGTCGGCTTTCGTGGCCTGGGCGGGCTCGGCAGCTACGGCAATCGCGTGCTGGTACTGGTGGACGGACATCCGCTCAACGACAACTGGCTCGGTTCGTCCTACGTCGGTTATGATGCGCGGGTCGATCTCGAAGACGTGCAGCGCATCGAGGTCATCCGCGGCCCCGGCTCGGTGCTCTACGGCACCAACGCGTTTGCAGGCGTCATCAACCTGGTGACGCGACAGTCAACGAAAGTCGGTGGGGAGGTGGGTTTCTCCGCCGTCGAGAGCGGTGTGGCGCGTGCTCGAGTGCGCGGCAACGTGCCGCTGGGCCCAGAGTCGGGTTTGTGGAGCAGCACGTCGGTGGCACGTAGCGGCGGCCGCAACTTCTACTTTCCGGAGCTAGACGCGCGCTCGCGCGACGCCGATGGCTTCGAGGCCGGCACGCTCGAAGGTCGCTTTTACCGCAAGTGGTTCAGCGCGGCCTGGTACCTGGAGTCACACTACAAGGAGCTCCCCACCGGCGTGTACGAGACGCTGCTGAGCGACCCGCGCACCACTCAGACCGATTCTCGCGCCTCGCTGGAGCTCAAAGCCGAGCCCAGGTGGAGCCGAGCGGTGCGCAGCATGACGCGCCTCCACGCCAACCACTACCGCTTCGACGGCGACTATGCGCGCGCTCCCGAGGATGGCGGCATCGAACGCGACACGTTCCGCGGCTCCTGGCTGGGCCTCGAGCAACGCCTCGAGATCGAGCCCTCGGACCTGATCAAGCTGACCGTAGGAGGCGAAGGTCAGCTGCATCTCACGGTCAAGCAGACAGCGGCCGACGAGAGCGGAACGTTTCTCGACGACTCGCGGCCGTTCCAAGTCGGCGCCGCCTACGGGCTGCTCGACCTGTGGCCGAGCGAGCGCTTCCACATCTCGGCCGGCGCGCGCCTCGACGCCTACTCCACGTTCGGCAGCTCGCTCAACCCGCGCCTGGCCCTGATCGCAAAGCCCTACGAGGCCGGAAACAGCAAGCTCATGCTGGGCAAGGCCTTCCGCGCGCCGAGCGTGTACGAGCTCTACTACAACGACGGCGGGTTCACGCAGGTCGAGAGCCCCAACCTGGAGCCCGAAAGCATCTACTCGGCGGAGCTCGAGCACACGCACCGCTTTTCGGCGACCATCTCGGCGTCGGCCGCAGTGTTCGTGAACTACGTGAAGGGTCTCGTGCTCACGGCAGGCAGCGGCGACGAGATCGACCCGATTCACTACGCGAACTCCGACGCGCCGATCGGGACACTGGGTGGAGAGCTGAGCGTGCGACGCGACTGGCGCCAGGGCTACATGCTCGCGCTCAACTACAGCGTGCAGCGCTCCCGCTTCTTGAGCCGCGATTCGCCTTCGGCCATTTTCAGCTTCGACAAGAGCCCCGACTACCGGCGCGTGGCGAACTCTCCCGAGCATTTGGGGTCGATCAAGGGGGCACTCCCGATCTTGGGCCGTGCGCTGACGCTGGCCTCGCGCCTCAGCGTCGAGAGCGGGCGCTTCGATCGCAACGAGCTCGGCACGGACGGCCCACAGAACAAGACCGAGCCCTTCGCAATTTGGGACGTGGTACTGACCGGCAGTGAGGAACGCCACGGCTTCAGCTGGGCGGCGGGCGTCTACAACGCCTTCGACTGGCGCTACTCATTGCCAGTGAGCGCCGAGTTTTCGCAGAGCACCATCCTGCAGGACGGGCGCAGTCTGCTGCTCTCCGGCGAGCTGAAGTTCTGAAGTCGGCACGCGTAGGCTTGACACGTCCCGCGCTCCGGACAATATACCACCAATCAGTTGTACAACCATTTGGTGGTATATAATCAAGGAGCACAAATGCCGGATATTCTGCACAAAATCAGCATCAACGCCCCACGCGAGCGGGTCTACGCCGCGCTGGCCACGGTGGACGGCCTGGCCGGCTGGTGGACGAGCACCACCAGCGGCGAAAGTAAGCCCGGCGAGACGCTCGAGTTCCGCTTCGGAAAGCATGTTTGCCGGATGCGGGTGGAAGCACAACAGCAGGGCGCGCACGTCGCCTGGCTCTGCACCGACGACACCGGTGAGTGGGAAGGTACGCGGCTCACCTTCGACCTTCTGGAGGACGCCGGTCGTACTACGCTGCTATTTGGTCACCGAGCATGGCGCGAAGGGAGCCAGTTTTTCGCACACTGCAGCATGAAATGGGCGACGTTCTTGCTCAGCCTGCGCGAGCTGGTCGAGAGCGGCACCGGCCGTCCCTTCCCGCGCGACGTGCAGATCTAGTCGCGGGAGCTCACCTCCCAACATGCAGCGCGCGAGGGTCCGTGCATGACCGGTAAGCGGGTGAAGAGCCGTGAGGAGGAGCAGCTCAGCCGCACCTTCCACTGCCTGGCCGACCCTGCTCGGCGTAAGATCCTCGCGCTGCTGCGCGAAGCCGGTGAGCTTCAGGTCGGTCAGCTAGGGCGCGCCTTTTCGATGACACAAAACGGCGTTTCGAAGCATCTCAAGGTGCTGGAAGACGCCGATCTCATCGTGCGACGCGTCGAAGGGCGTGTGCATTGGATCTCGGTGAATTGGAACACGCTGCAGCCCGCGTACACCTGGCTGCATTTTCATCGCCATTTCTGGAACGAGCGCCTGGAGGCCTTCGTGGACTACGCCAAGAATTCAAACAGCAAGTCTGGCAAGAAGGAGACGCCATGAGCGCACCGCCATCGGTCGTGCTCGTCAAGACCATTCCCTGTTCGGCCAAGGCGGCCTTCGACGCCTGGCTCAGCCCCGAGGCCATGAAGCACTTCATGTGTCCCGCGCAGGGCAGCAGCGTCTCGCAGGTGGAGGTCGACCCGCGCGTGGGCGGCTCCTTCTTGATCATGATGGTGGTCGGCGGGACAGCGATGCCTCACCGCGGCGAGTACCTCGCGATCGAGCGGTACCGCCGGCTGGCGTTTACTTGGCGCTCGCATCATGCAGGAGAGGGCAGTCACGTCACGCTCGATTTCGAGGAGCTCGGCCTCGACCAGACCAAGCTCACGTTGACACACATAGGTCTGGCAGATCCCGAGGTCTGCGAGCGCCACCGCGGCGGCTGGACTCACATCCTGGGGGAAGCAGAGCGCTACGCGAGCCAGCTCGCCAGATGATTCCCTAGAAGACGAGCGCGATCTCGTGCTGGTTCTGGGGACTGACGCGAACCTGAACTTGGGCGCCGGGCTGCGCGCGCGGGATGGCGATTTGCGGCACGATGGCCGTGGTTTGAGTCTGGTAAGGACCGAGCTGCGGGTGGTGTACCTCCACGACCGCGGCGATCTCTGGGTTGTAGTTCACCAGGCGTCCGGTCTGCTGCACGCTGATCAGCCGACCCATCGCGGGGATTCCGGTCTGCGCCAGCTGCTCCTTGGCGGCGAAGCCGTCCACCATGGCAGTGGCTTGACCGAGCATGCCGGTAAAGCGCGGCAGCACGAGCAACGCGACGACGACGAAAATCACACCGGTGAAGGCGATCGAAATGCCGGTCACGACATCGACCATGAAAATCATGGCCAGGCCACCCAAGACGCACAGGGCACCGATGGCGACGAAGCCCCACTTCATCGCGGTCATCATGCCACCGGCGCCCTTGAGCGCGGACTGCGCGTGGCCGAAGGAGTTGTGCGCTGCGCCGCCGCCCATCATGGCGCCGGGCATCTGCATCTGCATACCGCCGGGAACGTGCATGCCGCCCGGCATCTGGCCAGGCATCGGCATTTGCCCCGGCATCATGCCCGGTGCGGGATAGGCGCCAGGGGCCGGGACTCCATAGCCGGGCGGGGCGCCGTACTGCTGCGCGCCCGGCATGCCCGGGTGCTGCTGACCAGCGCCGGGCGCGCCATAGGGCTGCTGCTGAGGTGCGCCGTGTTGTTGCGGTGCGCCATGTTGTTGCGGCGCGCCTGGATGCTGAGGAACCCCCGGGTAGCCACCAGGAGGATACCCTCCCGGCGGATATCCGCCTTGTCCGCCGCCGCCGAATCCGCCGGGTGGTTGCATCCGACCAGTATCGGCAAAGTCACCGCTTACGGCAACTCGCCTCAGCTTCCGCGGGCGATCTCTCGCTCGGCCTGTTCCTTCAGCTCGAGGAAGCGTCGAGTGAGCATCGGCGCATGCTGCTCGAGGTACGACTCGACAGCGGCGGCGTCGAATAGCCCGGCCTTGAGCAGCTCGACGATGTCGGCTTGGTCGCGCATGACCAGGCGGACCAGCTTGGTCAGGATGACCACCTCGATGGGGGCGATGGGCACGCCCTCGGTGATGAGCACACGGTCGAATGCCTCGATCAGGAAGTCTCCGGCAACGCTGACAGGCAGGTAGTCGATGCCGACGCCATTCACCTGTTCAGGCATTTCGACCAGCGCTGTCAAGGTGCCGTCCGGTGCAGAACGCCAGGCCTCAGGCCCAAGCAACAGGTCGACGTCTCGCGTCGCACGCGGCCAGCCGTGAATACCGACCGCGATCGCACCAAGCACGCAATGGCGTACCCCCTGCTGATTGAGGCGACCCGAAACCTCGCGCAACACGCCGACGATCTTCGACTTGACGGCGGTCTCTTCCAATTCCGAAAGGGAACGCACTTTGGGCGCCTCGACCGGTCCAGTCACGGGCCGACCTACGAACGACGGCGTCTCGACCGGCTGGAGGATGAGCACGAAAGCAGCTTAGCGCGACAGGCCGTCATCTGTCGAAAAGCCGCAATTGGCCGCCCTTGTCGGTGGGCCGACGAAACGTATTCGGGCGCTCACGGCGGTGACCCTCCCAGCGGTTGAGCCCGAGACGTTCACACGTCTGGTGAAACAGACCTTCGACGGTTTGCCAGATCTCCCCCTCCCCCGTCATGCGCGTGCCGAAGCGCGAGTCGTACAGCTTGCCACCGCGCATTTCACGCGTACGGCGCAGCACCTTTTCGGCGGTGAGCGGGAACGCAGCCGTCAAGCGTTCCGTGAACACGTCTTTCACCGCACCGGGCAGACGCAAGGGAATGAGCGAGGCGCCACGCGCGCCAGCCGCTGCGGCGGCTTCGAGGATCGACGGCATGTCGCGGTCCCCCAAACCCAGGATGCACGGCGCGATGTTCACGGTAACGGGAATGCCCGCTGCCGCGAGACGCTCCACGGCCTTCATGCGCCGCTGAGGTGTCGTGACGAACGGCTCCATCTTGCGCGCGGTCTCGACGTTCCAAAACGGAATACTGATCGAGACACCGACGCTCGCCTCTGCCTCTAGCCTCTGTAAAAGGTCGATGTCGCGCTCGACCAGCGCGCTCTTGGTGATGATGTGCACTGGATTTCTGTACGCGGCGCACACCTCGAGCAAGCCGCGCGTCAGCCGGTATTCGTTTTCGAGCGGCTGGTAGCAGTCGGTGTTGCCGCTCAGCATGATCAGCTCGCCCTGCCACGACTTCTTCTCGAAGACTCGCCGCAACAGCTCGGGCGCTCGTGGCTTGATCACGATCTTGCGCTCGAAGTCGGTGCCTGCGCCAAAGCTCAAATACTCGTGCGTCGGCCGCGCGTAGCAGTTGTGGCTGATCACGCCGTCGGCGACGAAGTCGCCGGTCACGGTCGCGATATCGAACAGCGGTAGCGAGACGCCGAGTGCTTCGACGGTCGTCACACCGCCGGCCGCCGTGCTGGCCACGTCGCGGGGACCCGTCTTGAACAAGCCGCGCGCCTTGAGTCGTGCCTTGCCCGGCCCCAAGCACGTATCCCGCTCCTGCAAGTGCAGCCGCGCGCGCTGGTTGCGCCCGGGAGCGATGACGTAGCGCCAGCCCTGGGGCGTGAGAAAGCGGTGATCGCCGCTGGCGATCAAGTCTTGCCCGCTGTCGAGCCGCACCCGATAGGCACGCCGCGCGGTCGCCCACTGATCGAGCACCAGCGACGGCACGAAGCGACGCCCAGCCTGGTAACGCTCCGTGCCCACGACCTGCTCGCCCGCCTTCACGTCTGCGAGGGCCTTCGTCGAGCCGTCGGCCATCAGGATGCGCGTCTCACCCGATAAGCAGTAGGCGCAGCCGTGAAAGCAGCCGCGGTAAGGGTTGATGCTGTATCGAAAGCCGAGGTCCGGGCTGTCGTTCTCGGCCACGACCTGCTGGGTGTGGTCCTCATAGATAGAGAGCTCCACCTCGGGACGCGAGTCGAGACCGGCATCGTCGAAGTACTCGACCAAACTGGCCGAAAAGCGATTCTTGGGATTGGCGGCTGGAAGCGGCTTCACGGACGGTCCATGATACCTGAACTGGTGTTCAGGTCCACGGTCTTCACGCGTTTCTGGTCAGCGCGGCGGCTTCCGTCCGTAGCTGGCGCCTGGTTTGTCGGTGGGGCCCCGGCCCCACCTTACCGGGGCGGCTTGTGGCCATAACTGCCGGTCCTGACGCTGAGCAACCGGCCCTGCTCGAAGGTCAGGTACTCGATGAAGCGGTTTCGACCGAAGTCGTACACCCACTCGTCGATCACGACCTCGATCACTTCCTCGCGCGACTGGCCGCAGCGCTGCTTGCCGTCTTCGCGCGTGCAGGGGCCCGCGACGCGCCCGCCCGTCGTGCGGTACGCGACGCGCTGCACGGCGTCGTCGGGCTCGCCGCACACCGTCCTCACCTCGTAGCGACTGTCACCGCTCGAAATGATGCGGTTGTTGCAAGCCAGGCTGTCGGCTCGCGCGCTGGCACTCAGGCTGAACGCCGCCAAAACCGCAAAAAACGATCCCTTGTAGGTAGACCTTCGGAGCTTCTTCCACATGTTGACGCGCCTCCCGAGCAAAACGACGTGCCAAGCATAGCAGCGTGTCCCCCGGCCAGATCGGTCCGACACACGTCGAAAAAAGGTCGACATGATTCGGACACGATGTTGGCTCGAGCCTGGCAACGCGCCCCGGTTTCGCAAGCGCTTGGCCCAGCCGGGGGTATAAGGGCCGGGCATGGCCTGGCTGGTGTTCGTGGTCATCGCTTCGATCGTCTGGAGCGTTTGGGCCTTCTGGAACCGCAACTCACGGCCTCGCGTGGTCGCCCGAGCGCTCGAAAAGGTTTGGCAACACCTGAAGACCGCCCACGGCATGAAAGATTTCTACGAGGGCAGCGAGGTAGCTGCCGCGTTGCGAGCGGCTGCGGTTACAGACGGCGAAGTCGTGCCCTTTGCCTACGCCCGCTACTGTCGCGAAAGCGATTTCCTCGCAGAGCCGGCCTGCGCCGGCCACGGTTATCGCCAGCTGCGCGAGCAGATGCTGCAGCGCTCGCGACCGGTCCACAACTTCCCACATCGCAGGAAGCCAAACATCTAGCCACGGCCAGCGGTGGGCGCGGCCCTTGCATTGGGCATGCCGTGCTACGGCCGTTGGTCATTTCACGCAAATCGACGAGCCTACAGCGTCATTCTGAGGTAAGGGCAAGCGTTAGATGATCGGTCAGGAGACGATCGACCGCGTCCGGCGCGAGACGAAGATCGTCGAGCTGATCGGAGAGACGGTGAAGCTGCAGCGCCGCGGCCGCAGCTTCACCGGCCTGTGCCCCTTCCACAAAGAAAAGACACCGAGCTTCCACGTCAATCAGGAGCGCGGCTTCTATCATTGCTTCGGCTGCCACGCCTCGGGGGACGCCATCAAGTTCGTGCAGGAGACGGAGGGGCTCGACTTCGTCGAAGCCGTGCGGTCACTGTGCGAGCGCGCCGGCATCGACGCGATCGAGAACGAGTCCGATGCGGAACGCAAGCAGCAAGCCGAGCTGCGCCGCCGCCAGCAAGAGCTGTACGACATCGGGGATCGCGCGGCCGAATACTTCGAGCGCATGCTGCGCGAGCACCCGCTGGCCGAGCACGCCGGCGCGGAGCTGCAGCGCCGCGGCCTGACCCCCACCACGCCGACCGATGACATCGCCGACGCGCTGCAGGCCTTCCGCATCGGCTACGCGCCTTACGGTTGGGACGGCCTGGTGCGTTTCCTCAAAGAGTCCGGGCTTTCCGCGCGCGCCGCGGAAACGGTGGGCCTCTTGGCACCGCGCAAGACCGGCAGCGGGCACTACGACCGCTTTCGCCATCGCTTGATGTTCGCCGTCCTCGACGTGCAGGGGCGCGTCGTGGCGTTCAGCGGCCGGGCGCTCGACGAGCCGACAGCCGAACAGCTGCGCGCAACCGGCGTCGAAGCGATGGGCGCCGGGACCGGAGAAGCTCCCGCCAAATACGTGAACTCGCCAGAGTCGCCGGTGTACCGCAAGCGCGAGGCGGTCTTTGGCCTGTACCAATCACGCCAGGCGCTGCGGGCGGGCGACCCCTGCTTGATCGTGGAAGGTAACTTCGACGTGGTCAGCCTCCACGCACGCGGCATCAAGAACGTGGTCGCGCCTCTCGGTACCGCGTTCACCAACGAACAGGCGCGTCAGATTCGACGCTTCACCGGTGACGTAGTGCTGATGTTCGATGGAGACTCGGCTGGCAAGCGCGCCACCAACGCCTCGCGTGAGCCGTGTCAGGTGGCTGAGCTCACGGCCAAGGTGGTGAATCTGCCACCCGGTTTGGATCCTGACGACTTCGTGCGACAGCGCGGTGCGGCGTCAGTGAAGCAGCTGCTCAAGAACGCGCAGGGCATTCTCGAGTACTTGATCGATCAAGGGCTGTCGGAGGAGCTGCTCGCGCAGGGACCCGAGGCTCGCGCCAAGAGCGTGCATTACGTCACCAAGTTGATCGCGTCCGAGAAGGACCCCACGCTGCGCGAGCTCGCAGACGCGTACGCCGACGGCCTGATCGCCAAGCGGCTGAAGATCGATCAGGACGACTCCGAGCAGGTCCGCACCCTCAAGGCCCTGGGCCGCGCGCTCGCGGCTCGGCCGGCGGCACCCACCTCGGACCGCGGCGTGGTTCCGCTCCAGCCGCACCGCGCCAGGTCGCGCGACCGGCGGCAAGAGCTGGGCCAAGAGGTTCTGGGCGCACTGATGGACTTCCCCGAACTAGCAGAAGATCCCGCATCTGACGCAGCAGCCGGGGTCGTGGAGGGGGATCTAGCCCTCGCATTTGCTGCGTTGCGTCAGGCGATCTGGGAAGATAGGTTCAACAATCCTGAAGATGTGCTTGCGAAGCTTCCGCAGCCGATCCATGCATTCGCCCTCGCTCGCCTGACAGCCCCCCGGCATGAACGCCTCGAGGACGCCCGACGAGAGCTTATCGGTAACGTAACCCAGTTGCAGCAGCTCGAATTCAAGCGGGAACAGTCAGAAGTGACGGAAGAGCTCGAGCAGGTGCAGCGCACCGGCGGCGATTGGGAACAAGAAGAAGAACTGCTACGCCAGCAAGATGAACGAGCAAAGCGCCAGCTAGAGCGCCTGCGAACATTGCGAGGTTGAGAGTGGGATCGAAAAAGTCGGACTCGCCAAAGAAGTCGGTCGCTGCCGCTGCCAAGCAGCCTGCTACGAAAGGTAAAGCGAAAGCATCACCCAGCGCCAAGACCAACGGCTCGGCAGCCAAAGCTGCCGCACGCGGCGAGGACGACGACGAGGAAGCATCTTCCTCTTTCCCGCCACCCGCCAAAGCCAACGGTAAGACCAAAGAGCAACTGATCAAGCTCGGCAAGAGCAAGGGCTTCCTCACTTACGACGACGTGCACGAGGCACTGCCCGGTGAAGAGACCGGGCCGGATCAGATGGACGACGTCCTGAGCGCGCTCGACGACGAGGAGATCGAGGTCGTCGACGACGCTAGCAACATCAAGATCGCGCCCCACCGCGGCGGTGAGGAAGAAGCCGCTGCCAAACCGGTCGCCAAGAGCGAGTCCGAGGAGACCGATTCGGTGGCGCCCGCCTCGGCCGCCGCTACCCGCAGCGGTGACGACGAGTACTTCAAGAGCAACGACCCGGTACGCATGTACCTGCGCAAGATGGGCAGCGTGGCGCTGCTCACCCGCGAGGGCGAGGTCGAGATCGCCAAGCGCATCGAGGAGGGCGAAAACGAGATCCTCTCGGCCATCCTCAGCAGCCCCGTGGCGGTACGCGAGATCATCGAGATTGGCGAGCGCCTGCGCAACCACAAAATCCGCGTCAAGGATATCGTGCGCGACGCCGAGGACGAGGAGCACGAGTTCGACGAGGAGGAGGCGGACCGCCGTATCATCCGCCTCATCGATCGCGTCAAGCGCCTGGACAAGAAGAACGGCGAGGTCGCCGAGGAGCGCAAGACGGCCGTCGACACGCGCCGCAAGCTGATCGACAAGGAGCTTTCGGACAACAAGAAGGAGCTCGTCAAGACGCTCCAGGAGATGCGTCTCAACAAGAAGACCATCGACAAGATCGTCGCCAAGCTCAAGGCGATGATCGACCGCGTGCACCGCGCGCAGGGTCGCGTGTTCGAGCTGGAGCGTATCACCGGCATCGGCAAGTCCGAGCTGAAGAAGATGATGCGCGAGGCCAAGGACGACCCCGTGGCGTTCGCGGCGCTGGCCAGGAAGCTCAACATTGACGTGGCTGAGCTCGAGATGATGGACGAGACCTTGAAGAGCGCCCAGAAAGGCGTGCGCAAGGTCGAGGAAGAGCTGAAGATCGACGTCAGCGAGATGCTCAAGACCTATACGGCGATCCGTACGGGTGAGCGTCGTGCCGAACGCGCCAAAGCCGAGCTGGTGGAAGCCAACCTGCGCCTGGTTGTTTCGATCGCCAAGAAGTACACCAACCGCGGCCTGCAGTTCCTGGACCTAATCCAGGAGGGCAACATCGGTTTGATGAAAGCCGTCGACAAGTTCGAGTACAAACGCGGTTACAAGTTCAGCACCTACGCCACCTGGTGGATCCGTCAGGCCATCACACGCGCGATTGCGGATCAGGCTCGCACCATCCGCATCCCGGTGCACATGATCGAGACGATCAACAAGCTGATCCGCACCTCGCGCTACCTCGTTCAGGAGTTCGGACGCGAGCCGACGCCGGAAGAGATCGCCGAGAAGATGGAGCTGCCGCTCGACAAGGTCCGCAAGGTCCTGAAAATCGCCAAAGAGCCCATCAGCCTCGAGACCCCGATCGGTGAAGAGGAAGACAGCCATTTGGGCGACTTCATCGAGGACAAGAGCGTGGTCTCGCCTGCTGAAGCCGTCATCAACATGAACCTCTCCGAGCAGACGCGAAAGGTCCTCAAGACCCTGACGCCCCGCGAAGAGAAGGTGCTGCGCATGCGCTTCGGCATCGGCGAAAAGAGCGACCACACCTTGGAAGAGGTGGGTCAAGACTTCGAGGTGACGCGCGAGCGCATCCGGCAGATCGAAGCGAAGGCGCTGCGCAAGCTGCGGCACCCGAGCCGCAGCAAGCAACTGAAAAGTTTCATCGAGAGCTAAGCGACAGGAGGCGCCCGTAGATGGCAGTGTGGCTCTGGTTCGGCATCTTCGGATTGCTGACCAGTCTCGCCGCCATCGTGCTCTTGTGGGCAGCGCTGCGGACGCGGGTCGTACCGCGCCGGCTGGCAAAGTGATCGCGAGCCTGGTGAACTTCGCGCTCGACGAATACTTCGTAAGTCACGCCCAGTCGCGCTCGACATCAGCCCATCGGAGCGCGCCCTCAGGACCACGTGCAAGACGCGGTGCAAGGTCCTCGAGCAGCTTCCGGTCCTCGAGCAGCTTCCGGTCCTCGGCTGCCTCGATTTGCTCGACAACTTTTCGCCAAAGCTCGGGTGTCAGGACAACGCTCGTGACGCGACCCTGGCCATCGACCACGAAACGCATCCCGGCGGTGATCTCGTCTGCGCTCACGACCAGAAACCTAGCACACGAACGACGCGAGCGCGATGCACTCACCCACGAGTCAGCTGCGTCGGGCGCGCGGGCGATGATTGAAACAGCCTCGTCCGTGTTGTGCACCACCAGCGCCGTGGGCGCTTGGTTCACTTTGGTCGTAAACGACGGGAGACACGCTCCAAGATACCCAAGTCGACGAGATCCTGATCGCGTGCTGCGGCGCGCTTATTGCGAATCAGATCTGATAGGCCGATGAATGGGCAGCGCACATCAGGCCCAACTGCTGCAACGATATGGTTGCCCCAGGCCTCTTCGAACGTCACGCCAGACACCTGCGTGAGGATATCAATGCGCCGCGGCGGCATGCCCATCATGAAACCCGTGCCGGGCTGGGCGAAATCATCGTCATTCAGATCCTCCAGGGGCGCTCCAAACACCTTCAAAGCTCGCACCACCTTGTGGGAGTTCTCGACCGATGCTTCGACCCAGACGTCCAAGTCTTTGGTTGCGCGCGGCCGCGCATGGACGCCCACCGCGTAGGCGCCGACGATCATGAACCGGACGTCAGCGTCTAACAACGCGGAAAGCAGATCGAGGAAGTCTTCGTTCACTGCTGTCGGGCTCCGCTAGTGCGAACAGTTCCTGGCTCAGCTCCCACACCACCTGAGCGCGTTCGTCCGCCGGAATACGCAGCCAAAATTCCTCGTCGGCTGCAGCCATGTCCTCGGACGCCGCCTCGCCGCGAAATACACGTACCCCCCAATTCGACCTCGCGGCGCGACGCTGTTCAGCCGTGGTGCTCACGAGGCACACCCTAGCAGATTTCGTTCTCGTAAACCGGCTGCTTCAGGCCAGCGAGGCGAAGCCAACGAGTATACCGACGATCTTCGACCCACCGCTCGGAAAGTCAAGCGTCCGGCCGCTTGCCAGTCGGAGTGTCGACCACAATCGTGGTCTTCACCGAATTGGAGATGAAACACTGCGCGTGGGCGGCGTGGTGGAGCTCCGCCTCGAGCTCGGCGCTCGGCTTAACGCCGTCCCCGTACTCGACGCGTGGACGGAGCACGACCTTGCTCACCCATGCTATGCCGTGCTCGTTCTTGGTCATACTGCCCACAGCGTTGTCGACGTAGCGCGTGACGACTACGCCTCGACGCGAAGCCACATGCAGGAAGGTCAACAAGTGACAGCTGGCGATGGCGGCGACGAACGCCTCTTCGGGATCGACGGCCGCCGGATTGGAGTAAGGCTCACGCACGATCTGCGGTGACGGGGACGCCGGCAGCGTCACGCCGCCGTCGAACTTCCAGACGTGCTCGCGTGAGTACTTGCCCGCTCGAAAGTCCTCCCCGGAGAGCTCCCAGCTCACTTCTGCCAGATGCGTCGACATGTTCCCAGCGTACCAGAGCGCCTGCGTCACCAGGTAATCCGTCAGGTTCGCTTGTGCAGTCGAGTTGACGCCCCACTCACACGTGACCTCCTTGAGAAATCACTCGGGAATCGGAGTGCGCGAGGCGAGAGGAGGGAGTGGGCCCCAAACGCGAACGCAGCGGGCGTCGAACTCGGCGCGGGCGGCGGGCAGCTTCTCTTTGAGCACCGGCGGGAGCATCGTGTACACCTGCTCCAGCACGCCAGGTGCGATGCCGTGCATGGCCCAGGCGAAGCCCTTGGCGTACATGTCGGCCGCAGCGTCGTCGGGGGGTGGCGGAAAAGCCTTGGCCTCGCGAATGAGCGGGGTGAGCTCCGACTCCTCCAGCGCCAGGTGCGGCCCGAGCAGCGACTGCAGCTCCTTCACCACCCCGAGCGCCTCATCGGTTCCAGCACCCAGCTCCGCGAACGCGGCATCGCCGCGCTCGAGCAATGGATCGATCAACCGGTGATCGGCGCCCAGCTTGTCGATGGTCTTGGCCAAGGCCTCCGACTGCGTGCGCATGCTCGGAAACATGCCGTTGTCCTCGGCCTCATGATGGCCGTGCAGGGTCGCGTGGAAGCTCTGCCATTCCTCCTTCAGTGCCTGCACCTTGCCCGGCTCGAGCGCCTGGGTCTGAAGCGCGCCCACGAAACGGGCTAGGTCGCGGCGCAAGCCGTGGTGGGACATCATGAGCGCGGTCGCCATGGACGCGCTGCCGTCATCGTTCAGTAGGTTGGGTGGCTGTGACATGGGGTTCTCCGAGCTCGGTCCTTGGATGGTCCTACTCTCTCGACGCGCAAGCCCCCCTGCGATCGACAACACGAAGTCTTTTTTCTCGAACACGCTGCCAAATACTCGAATTGTTGGACTATTTTAGCCGGCGATGATCGGGCCAGCCGGGGCCGCGGCGATCAGTTTGTCGAGCCGGGGCCGTAGGCTCTTAAACTCCAAGGTTTCGAACAGCTCCCGCAGTCTGGAGAGCTGCGCCGAACTGGGCGCGGCGAGATGCGGCGGCGGGGGCAAGGGCACGTCGCTGCGCAAGCCCGCCAGCCGCTCAGTGCGGCGAATTTGTTCGGCATGCTCGAGCAGTGCTCGTGCCACACGCGGTGGCGTGATGCACGCGGAGTCAGCCAGCAGCTGCTCGACATTTTCTCGCTCAGCCAGCAGCCTACGCGCCGTCCCAGGCCCGATTCCGGGCACTCCCGGCAGATTGTCGGAAGCATCCCCTACGAGCGCTACGAACGAAGGCAGTCGCCAGGGCGGCACGCCGAAACGCTCGCGCACCGCGGCTTCGTCATACGTAACCGCGTCCTTGCCGCGGCGACCGACGAAGTGCACCTGCACCGAGCCGTGCGCCGCTTGAAGCAAGTCGCGATCACCGCTGACGATGAGCGCCGGTCGGCCTTCATGGCGCAGGTTCGCCGCGACGGAGGCGAGCACGTCGTCGGCCTCGAAACCGGCCGCACCGATCACTGGAGCGCCAACGTGCTCCAGCAGTTGATCCAACCGGCGCAGTTGCTCGACGAGCGGCGTGGGGGCGCGCTCGCGCTGCTGCTTGTAGGGTTGAAACTCACGGTGGCGGAAGGTGGGGCGACCGGTATCGAGCGCGAAGCACAACTCGGCGCCCGGCTGCTCTCGCATCAGCTTCAGGAGCAGCGCGCTAAAGCCATAGAGCGCGCTGGTCGGCTCACCGCGCTCGGTGCTCATCGGCGGCAGCGCGAAGAAAGCCCGGAAGAACAGCGAGAACGTGTCGAGAAGTAGCGCGACGGGCATGCGGGGCGACGACGGTATCCGTTGAAACGTTGACCAACTACTTCTAGAAGTACTCGCTTAAGTGGATGACTACCGCAGCGCTACCGAGCACCGCCACGGAGGCCTGCTGCGAGCTGGGCTGCAGGGTGGCAGCCCCTCGTTTGAATATTCAGTCGGAACCCTTCGTCTGCCGGCCTGTAGGCCGGGTCCCCAGCGGCTCTTGACGTCAGGCAATGAGGAGTGACACAAGTGTCCGCCTATGGGGATTGCCCCACACACTGGTGGTTTTCACCAGGGGAGACGACCGATGCAGGATTTTCGCACGGGTCCGAAATTCATCACATTGACGGCATTGCTTACGGGCGCGCTCATCATGACCGGGTGCGGTGGTGGCACCACGGTGTTCCAGGGCGCAGGCGCAGTCGCGATCACGGGCACACCGCCCGCTCCACCGCCGCCTCCCCCGCCTCCACCGAAGAAGGAGGAGCCGCCGCCTCCGCCTGCGCGCGTCGAGGTGCGGGACAACAAGATCGAATTCAAAGAGAAGATTCAGTTCGAGAACAACAAGTCGGTCATCTTGCCGACGTCGTTCTCGCTCATGGATGACATCGTCAAGGTCATCAAAGAGAACCCTCACATCAAGAAGATCGCCATCGAAGGCCACGCCAGCGCCGAAGGGGATCCGAAGCGCAACCTGACGCTGTCGGACGAGCGCGCCAAGAGCGTGATGAAGTACTGCGTGGACAAGGGCATCGACGCCAAGCGCCTGACCGCCAAGGGCTTCGGCATCACCAAGCCCATCGGTGACAACGCGACCGAGGAAGGCCGCGAGAAGAACCGCCGCGTCGAGTTCAACATCGTCGAGCAGGACATCACCAAGAAGAAGGTCGAAATCGACCCGAAGACCGGCAAAGAGAAGGTCGTCGGAGAGACCAAGACCACGGTGAAGGAGAAGGAGGCCGAGGTTCCCAAGGATCCGGCCGCCGAAAAGAAGGCCGCTGCCGAGAAGCTCGCTGCGGAGAAGAAGGCTGCTGCAGCGGCCAAAGCCGCAGAGGTCAAGGCTGCCGCGGAAAAGAAAGCTGCCGACGCCAAGGCTGCTGCCGACAAGAAGGCTGCTGAGAAGAAGGCCGCCGAAGACGCGAAGAAGGCTCCGACCGGGGCTGGTGGTTCGAGTGGCGCTGGCGGGTCGGCGCCGAAGTGAAAGGCATTCAGGAGGAGCTCAAGATGACCAAGTCATTCGTACTGATCGGGTTTGCCCTGGCTGCCTTCGGTTGCAGCGGCGCCATTCGCACCGCTGAGCCGTATCGCGACGACGTGGCCAAGGTGCTGGAATCGAAGAACGGCGACGTGACAGCCTGCTACAACGAGGCCTTGAAGACCAACAAGGAGCTGGCCGGCACCGTGACCGTGAAGTTCATGGTCGAGATGAAGACCGGCACCTTCAAGGACATCAAGACCGACGGCCCGCCCGAGCTCGGGACCTGCGTTTCGAACGCCCTGAACGGTCTGGTGCTCACGCCCGGCGACGCCAACAACGGCGACGCCACCTTCACCTACCAGTTCACGCCCGGCGCCCCCGCCGCCAGCTGATCTAGTAAGCGAAGCCGTCCAAGCGCCGTGCGGCCAAAAGCCGTACGGCGCTTGCATTTTGTGGTTCGAGTGCGGGCTTGGGTGTGAGCTAAGGCTAAAGCGAAGGTGGAAGGGAGGGTCTGCGCGAATGGAAGAGAGCGACTACGCTTGCAGCGGGAAGACTCCGGAGAGTCTGGGCCCGACCGTTACCCTGAGTGCACACTCTATCCCCAACCCTAGCCAACCCACTCACTCATTAGCCTTAGCCTTAGCCTTAGCTCACACCCAAGCCCGCACCCCGACTCTAATCCCCGATCCAAGGCTTTCCGGCTTTGGCCAGAAACGCCTTGGCGTCGGCGCGATACGGTGAATCGCGCGGACCGAGACGCAGAAACTGCTCCCAATGCTTGACGGCTTCCGGCGAAGCACCGAGCGCGCGCGCCAAGGCGTGATGTGCCTCCCAGCGCCAGCGCGGCGGCGTGTCCTTGTTCTCGATCAGTGAAAGCGCCTTGCTCAACTGCTCGACAGCAGCGTCGTTCTGGCGATTGGCGCCGAGCAGCTTGCCATAGCGGAAACGCCAATCGGCATTGTCGGGCTGGGCCTGGATCGCCAGCAGCCACTCCTTCATGGCTTCACCTTCGCGTCCCTGATCGTAGAGCGCCTGCGCGAGCGCGGCATGCGCCTCGAAGCGGCTCGGCCGGAGCTGAAGCGCGCGCATCAAATCGGAGATGGCGTCCCGCACCGCGCCCTGGCGTTGTCGGAGCACGCCGCGCTGCCAATACGCATCCGCGAGCCCCTGATCCAGCCGCAGCGCCTCGGCCAGCGCCTTTTCGGCCTTCGGCACGTTGCCGGCCTCGTTCGCGGCCCAGCCCACGTAAAGGTAGTACTCGGCGCGGTTGATATCGAGCTCCACCGCGCGCTCCAGCATGCGCAGCGCATCGGCCAGGCCCCGGCCCTGCACCAAGAGCGCGCGCCCCAGGCAGTGGTGCGTCTCGGCGGAGCTCGGCCGCTGGCTGAGCACCTTGCGCAAGAGCTCCTCGGCTTGCTCGGCGCGTCCTGCCGCCACCTTGCCGCAGCCGACCCGCAGCATCAGATCCGGATCAGTAGGCGCCTTGGCCAGCGCGTCCTCGTACTGCTTGAGCGCCTCCTCGGAACGACCCGAGGCTTCGAATAGCAAGCCGCGCTCCAGCGCCAAGCCGGGATAGTCCTTGTCGATGGCCGCGACCGCGTCGAAGGCTTTGACCGCGGCGTCGAACTGGGTGTCGCGACGCAGCGCCGACCCGATCCGGAATTTCGATCCGAGATCGTCGGGGTCCAGCGTCGCGGCGCGCTGGAAATGCGTGAGCGCCTCCTTGTAGCGGCCCTGCGAAAGCGCGACGTCACCCAGCGCGCACCAAACACCGGCCACGTTGGGCATCAGCTCCTTGGCGGTGTCGAGCGTCTTCTGCGCGTCGTCGGCGCGGCCCAATTGATTCTGCAGCAGCGCCAGCGCAATGTAGACGTCAGCCGAGCTGGGATCGGCGGGCGCGAGCTTCAGTACTTCCTTGTAGGCCGTTTGTGCAGCGTCCCGAGCACCGAGCGCCTCTTGCACGCGGCCGAACCAATACCCGACCAGCGGGCTCTTGGGCTGCGTCTCGCGCAGCTTCTTGAGCAGCGCGGCGGCCTCCTGCACGCGCTCCAGAGCCAGCTTGCTCTTGGCCACGCCGATCTTGGCGGTGAGATCGTCGGGGTCAGCCTGCGTGCCGGCCTCGAAGCGCGCCTGAGCTTCGGAATAGCGGCCGGCGCGATACAGCGAATCGCCGAGCCCGACCAGCGCGCGCGCCGCTTTGGGGTTGATCTTGAGCGCATCGGCGAACGCGGACTCGGCTGCGCTGATGCGCGAACGCCCCAGGTGCAGCACACCCAGCAGCGTGTAGGCGTTCACGCGCTCCTCGGGGCTGGCATTCTGAGCGTCCTTGATCACGCTCTCGAGCAGCCCCAGCGCGCGGCTTTCGTTTTCGCGCGATCCGCTCGAGAGCCGTGCCAAAAGGACGCGCGCGCCGACGTGGCCGGGATGCTTGGTCAGCACCGCTTCTGCGTCGGCCAGCGCACCTTTATCGTCGCCGGCGGCGTACTTGGCGCGAGCGAGTCCGTAGTGCACCCGCGGTGTCTCACCGTACTTCTTGGCCGCCTCCCAGGCGGCGAGCGCCGCTTGGGAGTCCTTGGCGCGCAGCTCGAGCTCGGCGCGGAGCAGTGCGGTTTCCACGCTTTTACCCTGGCTCTCGGCTCCGGCCAGGAGCTGCCGCGCCTTGGCGATTTGACCGTCGGCAGCCGCGCGCGCCGAGCGCGCCAGCGCCAGCATATCGACGCCGTTTTCTTGCGCGAGCTCGTCGAGCAGCACGCTTGAGCGCGCGTGAGTTGCCGCGTCGGTACCGAAACGCAGCTCCGAGGCGAAGCCGACGTAGGCGGCCAAAGCCGCGAGCCCCTTGGCGCGACGTGCACCGGCCTGTGCCCGCGCCACCACTTGCGCCGCGCGCGTCGCATCCGGGTAGGTGTCGAGCGCCAGGGCCTGATTGGCGTTCTTCGCAGTGGACAGAACCAGCGCGTGATATTGGCCCTCGTTCAGGCGGTCCATCACGAAATGAAAGCCAAAGGGGCCCACCGAGGGCACGAGCGCCAGCGCGGCGCCTCCCAGCCCGATCACGAACATGCCGACCAGGATCTGCAGCGGCAGCTTGCTCTTCGGCTTCTGCGGAGCAAGCTTTGCCCCCAGCGAAAGGTGCATCTGCGCGGAAGATCCGGGCGCCGCTTCCTGCGGCACCGCGCCGAACTCCATGTCGTCGTCGGCCCCGCGCGGCGCCGCTGGCGAGGGCGCGCCCTCGAGCGCCACCTCGCCGCCTCCGCCACCCCCAGCGTCCAGGCTCACCTCGCCGTAGTCAGTGCCACCGCCGCCGGTTTGCCGATGGAGACCTTCAGACGCTGCCGGGGGCGCAAGCTCGGGCGCGCTCGGCGCAAACGCTGGCGTCGAGGCGAACAGCGGCGGCGCACTCGGCGCGAAGCCCTGCGGGCCAGAAGCTGGACCGGACATCGGTCCCGATAGCGGCGCCTCGCCGAACAGATCGGCTTCCATCGGCTCGCTGGGCAGCGACTGCGGCTGCCCCGGCGGAGGCAGACCTCCAAGCAGGTCAACTTCGCCAAAACCACCGTCAAAGGGCTGAGCAGGGGGCAAGCTCTCGCTCGGCGGCAGCTCGATCACTCCCGGCCCCGACGCGGGTCCCTGAGGACCGAACGAAGGTGCCCGCATTCCGAGCTCGGGCGCGGACATGCCCGAGCTGGATATCGACCTGCCGCCCGGTGGTCCCCCGCCGAGGGCTGGCGGCAAGCTGGGACTCTCTGTCGGGGGCAACGAACCGGCGGTGGCCGGCAATCCGGGGCTGCTCGCCGAAGGCAACGAGCCACCCAAGGCGGGCAAGCTCCTGCCGAGGGCGGGTAGGCCGCCGGCCAGCATCGGTAGCCCGCCGCCCAGCGCCGGCAGATCCCCTGCGGCGCTCGGAAGATCCCCCGCAAGCGAGGGCAGGTTGCCTGAGGGTGAAGGCAGCTCGAGCTCCCTAAGAGCCGGCAGCCCGGCTCCGACCAGTGGCCGATCCGGGTTCGCCAGGCGTGGCAGATCCCCACCGCCGGGGCTCGGCAGATCGATGTCCACTCCGTGCGGTGACGGCAGCTCGACGCCGCTGGGAGTGCCATGTTGGGGCGCCGCGGGGCGCGGCGCCGCCGGCCGTGCAGCGCCCGATTGGGCCGGCAGATTGGTCTGGCTCTGCGAGACCGACGGCAGGTCGATGCCGCCACGTTGCGGCGCAGTGGCGGGGAGCGCCATCACCCCTCCACCCGGCGCGCCGACAGTCGGCAGATCCAGCTCGATGCCTGTCGACGGCGACCGCTGAGGTGCGGCCACCGAAGGCTTTGCTGCGGCAAGCGCAGGTTGGGGAGTCAGCCCACGAGGCGAAGGCAGATCCAGACCCGACGCACGACCGAAAGCCGGGAGATCCACAGCACCTGGCGGCACTGCCGCGGAGTGAGCCGCAGCGCCGGCCACGGACGGCAAATCGATGCCACCGGGGTCAGGTCGCCCCGCGACCGCTGGCAAATCGACCCCGGGGGCGGGCGCAGCCTGAGCAGTGGCACGCGGGACGGGAGGCCGCCCTGGCACGGGAGGGCGCGCCGGAACGCGGCCCGGCGCTGGGCCAGTGGGCGCGGGAGCGGGAGCTCGTGGGGGGGCCGTTGGTGCCGAGCCGGTCGCTGGGGGAGCCGCGGCCGCCGGAGCCACGCCGATCATGGTACCCTTCATGGCGGCGGGGCGCGCGGGTGCGACGCCCAGCATCGTGCCCTTGTTCGGGTTGGTCGTCGTGGCGCGCGGTGGCGGCACCGATTCGCCCACGCCGAGCACGTTGCTACCCGAAAGCGGGCTCGGGCCGGTGCGGCCGGGATCCCCTGGAGGATCCACTTTGAAGGAGGTGCCGCACTTCGGGCAGCGCATCTTGAGCCCGCTCGACGGGATCCTGCGCTCATCCACTTGGTAGGGAGCTTTGCAGCCCGGGCACTCGACCTTGAACATGTACCCTGAAAGGCTGTTCTAGCAGCACCTCCGACCAAAACGAAACGGGCTAGGCGCAAATCCGAGCTAGGCCGTGCGCCTTTCATGCTAACCGCGGCCCCAGAACCCCATGCAGCGCACCACCAGCGTCACCGTCGGTCTCCTATTCATCGCCGCGCTCGGGGCCGTGGCGGTCTACGGCCTTCGCCCGAAGCGGACCCCGGACGAGCACGCTCCCGCCCCGAAGACGAGCGCTTCGGCGCGTCAGGCGCCGAGTGCAGCACCGAGCCATAGTGCCGCGCCGGAGGCTACCGATATTGACTCGAGACCGGGGCGCGACGGAGTCGTGACCGAGGGGTTCGAGGCGTTTCCGGACGGCGGGAAGGTCCCAGAGCTGCCGGCCAGCGCTCCGGCGCGTGTCGGCTTCGGGGCCGTGATTTTCACCTACCAGGGCTCACAGGGCGCGCCGCGCGATGCGCGCAGCAAGGACGACGCCCGGAGGAAGGCCGCCGAAACCCTCGAGCTCGCGCAGAAGGACTTTGCGGCGGCGGTCGCCAAAGGCGATCACGGTTCGACGACCGACGCGGGGCGTGTGCCGCGCGGCGTGCTCGAGCCCCCGATCGAGTACCACCTGTTCACCCTGGATAAGGGGAAAGTCCACCCGGAGCCGATCGATACACCGAGGGGCTACTGGGTGCTGCGCCGTAACGAGTGACACCATCAAGCCCGCGGGTCTAAAGTCCCCAGGATTCCCCGGGTTTCATGGTGAGCATGAGCAAGCCTTCCCAGGCGCAGGCTGCCGCGTCGGATCTCGCACTGGTGACATCGGTCATGCAGCGCCTGCGCGCCGAGCACGACGCCGCCGAATCGACCGCCACCAAGGCCATCCTGCTGCACGAGCTGGGCGTCTTATCGGAAACGCTCGGCGATGAGGCAGGTAGCGCGCGGGACCAACTGGGCGCGGTCAACGCCGACCCGGATTTTCGCGAGCCGCTCGAACGGTTGATCGCCATCATCGAACGGCGCCAGTCCTACAAGAATTTGGGCAAGCTGCTCGAACGGCGGGTGCGAGTTGCTGAGACACCCGAAGAGCGGGCACGCGCCTTGCTCGATCAGGCTTCTTTCGCCAGCGACCACGAGGGTGACGACGGCACCGCCCGGATGCTGCTGGAACAAGCGGCCGACGAGTCTGCCGACGACGCCTCGCTCTGGCTGTCGCTCGAGCTCTCGGCCGGCAAGACTTCGGATGGCGAGCTGCGAGATCGTGCGCTCGCCGCGCGAGCTCGGCTGGCGCAGAGCCCGCTCTGGAAGGCGCTGCTGCTCATCGACCTGGGCGAGCTGCGTTCGAGCGCGGGAGAGACGATCTCGGCTCGCCAGGCGCTCGAGGAAGCAGTGGGACTCGGTAGCAGCGCCACGTTCGAAGCCCTCGAAGCCCTGGCCGCTTTCGGCAGGCTGCACGTCCTGCCAGACGTCGAAGAGCGGGCGCTCGAGGCCCAGGCTGACGCGATCGCGCTTTCGCTGAGCAACCCAGAAGCCGGCGAAAAGGTCGGGGTGCCGCGCTATCGGCGTAGCCCCGGGCAGGCGGCATACGCGTCGCTGCTGGCTGCGGATCGCAGGCGCGCTCGCGGTGATATTGCAGGCGCCACGGCTCGCTTGGATCAGGCGCTGGAGCTGCTGCCGGGCGAGCCGCTTTTGGCGCGCGCGCGTTTGCACGCCGCCGAGGTCGCGGGTGATGTCGCGACGGCGGCGCAGCTCGCGCGCCGCGAGCTCGAGCGCGGCGTCAAGGGCGAGCTCGCGGCGGCGCTGCAGCTGCGCATCGCGGAGGCGGCAGCCGCCGAGCGCGATCCGGCGGGGGCCAGGAGCGCGATCGAACAAGCCTTGGCCGCCGATCCCTCCAGCATTCCCGCACGCGCCCTGTACCTGGACATCCTCGCTGGCGGTGCCGACCCTCAGGCGTTGGCCTCGGCGCTCGAGTCCACCGCCGAGCTCTTACCCACCGACGCCGGCAAGGCGCGCCACTACTTGATGAGCGCGGAAGTGCTCGCGCGTTCGGTCGGCGATGTGAAGGGGGCCAAGCTTGCCCTCTCGCAGGCAGCACTGTCCGGTACGCTGCCCGCGCTCGTGGGGCGACTGGCGCGCCTGCTCGCGGCGCTCACCGGCGATGCCGGTTGGTACGAGGAAGCCACCCGCCGCCTGATGGCACAGGGCGCGGCCGAGGGTGAACCGGCAGCGCTGTGGCTCGAGCTGGGTCGTGCGCGTGCGCTGCGCGGCGACAGGAGCGGAGCGCTGGCCGCGTTCCACAGCCTGGCCAAGCTGCCTGAAGGGGCCTGGCTCGGTAGCGTCCTTTCGACTTGCGTCGCTCCGCTGGTGACTTCGACCGAAGCCGTTGAAGGCGAGCCGGCAAGCGGCGATGCGGTGGCCGAGCTGGATCAACTGACCGAGGTGGTCCGGCAGCAGAGCGAGCCGCGCGCGCGGGCGCTGGCCACGGTGGCAGCGGTGCTGGTGCGCGCCGCGGGTGACGAAGCCGGTTTTGGCACGCGCCTGGCCGCGCTCCATCAAGCCGACGCAGCCGATCTGGTGGTCTCGCGCGCGCTGGTTCGCCAGCATCGCGGAAGCGGCGCCCTGCAGAGCGCCTGTCAGGTGCTCGAGGCTACGGCCGCCGCGGTCATCGACGCGGAGCTTTCGGCCGAGCTGTGGATGGAGTCAGGCCTGTTGCGCTTCCGCAGCGGTGAGCGGCAGGCAGCGCTCGGTTGCTTCGAACAGGCTGAAAGCCGCTGCGAGGGCTCAGCCGACATGCTGACGCGGCTGGCCCGTCGCGCCACCGCGCCCGACGATTTGGAGGCGCGCCGCCGCGTGCTCGCGGCGTCTGAGCCCCAAGAGCGTGCCGTGGCGACGCTCGAGCGCTTTGGCCTGGAGTCGGGCCGCGACGGCAACGCCGCGGCCGCCGCGGATGCGCTGGAGACGGCCAGCGACGAAGGGACGCCGGAGGAGATTGCCACCGCGCTCACGCTGGGCCGTGCGCTATGGGGCAGCTCCGCGCGGGACGTGGCGCGCCGCCGTGAGGCGCTGCGTGAGCTGTCCGGACGTGGCACCGCCACCGCCGCGGCCGGCGGCGCCGCCCTGTTCGTGCTCGCACTGGGCGCGGAAGGGGCGCTCGGCAGCCCGGAGCTGCTCGAAGCAGCCGCGGGCTGGGCCGCCGCGGACGGCTCGACGGTGGCGGCGCTCGAATGGCTGGCTGCGGCGACCGCCGCGGGAGACTTGAGCGCGGAGGTCCAGGCGCGTCGCACCCTGGCCGGACGCGTCACGGGTCCGAGCGCCGCCGCGCTCTCGGCGGAGTCGGATCTGGTCGGTTGGCTCGCGGGCATGGAGCTCGATCCACCCGCCGAGTCGCAAGAACCGGCGATCCGCCTGGCCAACCTGGAGCTGGCCGGCCCGGGCTGCGATCCGCGCCGGCGCGCCGCGGCGTTGCTCGACGTGGGCGAGCTGCTGGGCCCGGAGAGCACGCCGCTGGCCACGGCCCTGGCTGGCATGAACCAGCTGGCCTACGGCGATGTCAGCGCCGCGCTCGATTCCTTCCGGCGCGTGGTGGACGCGCATCCCGAAGACATCGCCGGTTGGGAAGGACTGCGCGCTGCTGCAGAGGCGGCCGCCGACTACGGCACGCTGGCCGAGGCCTGCGCGGCGCTGGGTGACGCCGTGAGCGATTCGGCCGCCGGCGGCCGCTTCTGGGCACAGGCGGCCACGATTCTGCTCGATCAGCTGAAGGATCCCTCGCGCGGTGAGTTCGCGCTGTCGCGAGCCGTGGAGCGTGACATCAAGCAGGCGGCAGCCTTCGATCGGCTGTTCCGCATCGTGCGCCAGCGTAAGGACGACGAGCGACTACTAGAGTTGATTTCCCGACGCTTGACCGTGGCCGAAGAGCCCGACGAAATTGCCAAGCTGTTCTGGGAGCGCGCTCGCGTGCTGCGCGGCAAGGGCGACCGTGAGGGCGCACTGACCGCCCTCGAGAACGTGCGCATGCTCGAGCCCGATCACGTGGGCGCCCTGGCGCTGTCCGGCGAAATCTTCATCACGGTGGGTCGCTTCGAAGAAGCCGCCAGTCACCTGGCAGAGCTGGCATCACACTCGCAAGCCCCGTCCCAGCAGCGGCTGATGAGCGGTGTGGCGGCGGTTGACCTGTTCGAAAACAAGTTGAACGATCCGCTGCGCGCGCTAGGCGTGCTGAGCGCGCTGCACAGCTCGGGGCTGTCCACCTTGCCCGTGCGTGAGCGGCTAGCCAAAGTGGCCACCAAGGCCAACGCCTTCGAGCAGGCGGTCGAGGCGCTGGAGCTGCTCATGAACGAGCGCGACAGCCGCGACGGCCGCATCCAGGCGGCACGCCTGGCCATGGCCATCTACCGCGACAAGCTCAAGCGGCCGAAGCACGCGCAAAAGGCAGTCGAGAAGCTGCTGAGCGAATCACCCGACGACGGCGAGGCCATCGATCTGGCGCTGAGCGGCGCGCTCCCCGAGGCGTCGGCTCGACCTTTACTGGCGCGAGCGCAGGTCACGTTGGTGCAGCGCCTGACCGACGATCCGCTGGATCCGGATCGGGTCCAGTGGCTGGCCAAGGTGGCGCAGTTCCTGGGCAACATGCCGCAGCGCCAGGCAACGCTCGGCGCCTTGACGGCGCTGGGCCGGGGCGGGCCGGAGGTCGACCGCGAGCTTTTGGCGCTCGATCGGCGGGTGGCGAGCGTCCCCAAGACCGCGATCACCGATGCGGCGCTGCCCAATCTGGCGGACCCCGACGATCGCGGCGCGGTCGCCGAGCTGATGCGGATGATGGCCAGCACCATCACCGAGGCGCTTGGTCCGAAGCTGCAAGCCTTTGGTGTCACGAAGAAAGAGCGCATCGATCCGCGCGCGGGGCTGCCGATTCGCAACGAGGTCGCGGCCTGGGCGGGCGCGCTCGGTATCGGAGAGTTCGAGCTCTATGTCGGCGGCAACGACCCAGCCGGCGTGCACGCGCTAGCGCTCGAAACGCCGGCCATCATCGTCGGCGCCCAGATCACCGCGCCGCTTTCCCCCATCAACCGCCAGGCCGTGGCGCGCGAGCTCTATGCGCTGCGCCGGGGCACGACGGTGCTCGGACATCGCGAGTCGGACGACATCGCCGCGCTGATCGTGGCCACTTGCCGCATCGCCGAAGTGGAAATTCCAGCGCCCGCCTTCGCCATGTTGGGCGAGTTCCAGCGTCTGCTGGGCAAAGAGGTCCCGCGTCGTGTTCGCAAGCTGCTGCCAGAGCTGGCGCGCGCCGTGCAGAGCGAATCGCGGGAGCTCATAGGCTGGGTGCGCGCGGCCACCTCGAGCCTGGATCGCATGGCGGCCATCGCGGCGGGCGATGTCTCCTGGGTGCTGGGCGGTCGTTCGCGGACACCGATCGGGGAGTCCCACGGCGAGCGCGCTCGGGCCGAGCGACTGTTGGCTTTCGTGCTCTCATCCACCTACTTGGATCTGCGCGAGCAGCTCGGCATGGGAGTTCGATGAGCGGCGGCGACGATGGCGACAAGCGCCCGCGCGGCGCCGGCCGTAGCGGCAGCGCGGGCAGCATCGGCCAGGAGCTCGGCGGTGATCTCGACTTCGAGGCCGACGCGCTGCTCGACTCCCTGCTCTCGGACGAGGCGCCCAAGACGCCGCACGTCAAAACGACTCCCAGCGGTGGGCCCAGCGCCCCAGGGCCCGAAGCGACGAAATCCTCGCAGCCTCCGCCTTCCGACGGACCGATGCTACACGCCCCTCACTCCCGGGAGTACGCCGACGACGAAGTGACCTGGGTCGGCAACGTCGATGCGGCGCAGCAGCAAGAGCTCAAGAAGCTGGTCGACCAGGTCGGCCTTGGGGGCAAACCGGCCGGTCTTCAGGCAAAGCCCGCAGGTCTCCAGGCAAAGCCCGGGAGCCTCGAGGCAAAGCCAGCGGGCGAGGTGATCCCGCCCCCGCCCACCGCGGCGGCGCCGATGGTACCCGCGCTGCCACCACTGCCCGCATTCAGCGCGCCCAAGCCTGCCGGTATCCCGCGCCCTGGCGGCGCTTCCTCGGTGCCGAGGCCCACGCTGTCGCGACCGCCGGCCTCGAGCGCCTCTCGATCGCCCACCCCGAGTGCGCCTCGCCCGCCCGTTTCCCCCGCGGTCATGCCGTCGCACAAGGGGACATTACCTGGCGTCGCCGGCGCCACGCTGCCGCCGGCATTGAGCTCGTCCGGGTCGCCGCGGCCCCGCCAACCGTCCCCACCCGCTGGGAGTCCGCAGGCGCCGTACGCCACCCCGATACCACCGGCGCGTGAGCTGCCGGCATTTGGTTTCGGTGAGGACGATGAGGTCACGCGCGTGCAGAGCGTACCGACGATGCACGATATCGACGGCCTGCTCGAGCGCACGGCTCGAGTTTCGCCGCAGAGCGTGAGCACCGCGCGCCCACCGTCCGGCCAGCTCGAGGCTCATGTGCAGAGCAGCGCCAAGCCACTCGAAGAGCTGTCGCTCACCGACGACGAGAGCCTGCCCAGCTCGAGCGCAGCCGCGGTGAGTCTCGGTGATCTCAGCTTCGAAGAGTTGGGCGAGGACATCGACGAGCTGCTCGGCGAAGCCCCGGAAGCGCGCCCCAACCTGGGCGGGAGCGCTGAGCTCGGTGACGAGGAGCTCAGCGCTGCGGAGCTCGAGGCTCTCGCCGAGGCGGAGCTCTTGGAGCTGGGCCAGAGCGAGCCACCGCGAGCGCCGCTATCGCACACTCCGCCGCCGCCGAACGCGCGTCCCTCGCCGTCGATGTGGCCCGACGAGAGGCCCGCCGCTGCCCACCTGGCACTCGACGCCGATCGCTGGACCGAGCGCGCCGAGTGGCTGGAAAGCGAGGCGCACGCCGCCGCCGACCCGATCGCCAAGGCGCGCACTTTGCTGGTCGCCAGCGAGATCTGGGCGCTGATCGGCGATACGGCGCGCGCCCGGGAGGTGGCTACCGAGGCCGCGTCGATGGCGCGCTCCTTACCGCTTTCGAGTCGGCAGCTCCGCGCCCTGGCCGCCGCTGAAGAGGATTGGAAAGCGGTTGCCACCGCGCTCGATCTTGAAACGCGTGGCGCGCCCACACCCGAGGCGCGCGTGCACGCAGCCTGCCTCAATGCCGAGGTCCATCGCCTGGCGCTGAAGGACGACGCGACCGGCAAGAAGAAGCTCGAGCTGGCCGTGCGCGCCAGCGCCGACGACCCGCGCGCCCACGTGGCCAAGCTCGTCGATCTGCTCAGCAAGGGCGTGGGACCTGCGCGCATGCGCTGGCCGGAGTCGGTGGCGCTGGCCGAGCTGATGCAGGCGACCGACGAGAGCTCGCGTCTGCGTGGCGCCCCCGCGCCGGCTGGTACGCCGGGCACCACCGTCAGCCCCAGCCTGGCTTTCGAGCAGGCCCGCAAGGCCTTCGCGGTCGGTGATCGGGGCGCGACGGCCACGCTGGTAGCGCGCCTGGCGGAGATCGAGGGCATCGGCTCGGCGGCGTTGTGGCTGGCGGCTTCGCTCGCGGCACATGAAAGCAAGACCCGACCCGACGCCATGGGCTGGCTGGAACGCCTGCTCGGCGGCGACGCCGACGCGCTGGCGCGCCGCACGCTGTCGGCGCGCGCGCTCGAGCAAGGCGCCCAGGATGGCATCAAGGCCGCCAGCGAGGGCGAGACCGCAGCTTTCCGCGCTCTGGACCGCGCCGTACTGGGCGCGTTGAGTGGCGAGGGCATCGAGACGCTCGCGCCCCTCGCGTTCGAGCTGTCGGGCATCGAACAGCAACGCGCGCTGGCCGTGGCGATTCACCTCGCGGTGTCGAGCGATCAGGGCGGCGAGCTGCTCGCTGGCAATGCCGCACAGCGCTCGGCTCAGGCCCTGGGACTCTCATTGACACCGCCTGCCGGCACGGAAGCAGCCGGCACGTTGGCCTGGCTGCGCGCGCCGGTCAGTCGTTTCACTGGCGACAACGCGGAGCATCCGCTCGGCGCAGCCTTCGAGCTGCACTTCGCGGGCATCGACAAGCAAGCTCCCGCCCTGCTGCGCAGCATCGCAGCCCTGGCCGAAGCCGAGGCGACGCGCGGTCAAGATGCGGAGCTGGCCGGCGCGCTGGCGCTGGAGCTGGCCGGCGACGCAGACGCGGCTGCGGCGCGCTATGCCTCCGCGCTCGAGGTCGACCCGAGCGCTCCACTGCCGCTGCGCGCGCTGCTGCAGCACGCCGACCGTGATGCGACCAGCACCCTCCTCAATGGCGCTTCCGAAGCCAGCTCGGATGCCACGCAGTCAGCCCTGTACCTGCTGGAAGCAGCGCTGCGCATCGGTCCGGACGACCCCGAGCGCTACGACGAGCTCTTGCGCAAAGCGGCGGAAGCGCTGCCTTCGCTGTCGGTCATCCACCGGCTAGGCGAGCAGCAAGCGCGTGCTCGCGGCGACATGGATCGGCTGCTGCGATGGCTTCGCGCGCGACGCGCCGAAACCGAAGATCCGATCGAGACGGCGCTCGATCTGGTGCGCGAAGCGCTGCTCGTGGCGGAGTCGGACACCACCGTGGCCGCGAGCCTGCTGAGCGACGCGATCCCGGCGCGTCCTTCGGACATCGGATTGCGCGAGCTGCACGAGCGCATCGCAGCGAGCTCCGAGCAGCAGCGCGCGGCTTGGCGCGAGCAGCTGGCGGAGAGCGGCGATGAGCTGAGCCAGCGCGAGCTTTACCTGCAGGCGGCGCTCGAGCATCGCCACGCCGGCAACACCGAAGCCACCGCTCGCGCCGCGCAGACCGCGGTAGAGCTCGGTGGCGGCGAGCTACTGCGCGTGCTTGCGGACGATAGCGTGATCGGCACCCCCGCTGGCGCCAGGGTTTCGGAGGCCTTGCTGGCGCAGGCGCGTCAGAGCGAGGATCCGCAGGAGCTGTGCGAGCTGTACGAGCGCTTGTCTCGGTACGATCGCGCGCGCGGCGACGCTTCCAGCGCGCTACTTTGGCAAAGTGCGATCCTCGAGCGCTGGCCCGACTACTTGCCGGCGCTGCGACGCGTCGAGCATCAGTACATCGGCGCCAATCGGCTCGAGGAGCTCGAACCGATCGCGGCTCGCTTGGCTGCGCTCCTCACTGGCAGCGAGGCGGATGCGCACGCGCGCCTGGCCGCGCGCATTCGGGTCCGAACCGGAGCCTGGAGTAGCGTGGCGGAGCTAGTGAGCGATGCGCTGGCGCACGACCCACCGCGCCTCTGGGCACTGCGCATGCTCGAGGCCCAAGCGCGCGCCAACGACGACTCGGCCACCACCCTGGCCGTCACGCAAAAGCTGCAAGAAAACCTGGAGCGGCCCGCGGACAAGGCCACGCTGCTGCTGCGCGGCGCCGAGGCCGCGGCGCGGCTCGAGCAGCTCGATCAAGCACAGCTGATGCTCGAACGCGCGCTGAGCCTGGTGCCCGAGCATCAGGTGGTCCTGACCACCTTGGCCGAGGTCCTCGAAGCGCGTGGTGACTTCCGCGCTTCGGCCAAGGCCCTCGAAGCGCTTGCGGTTGCCAGCAGCATCGACGCGCACAAGGTCAGCGCCTGGCATCAGGCAGGCGTGCTGTGGCTCGACAAGAGCAACGACAACGAGCACGGGCGCGAAGCTCTGGAGCACGCGGTCGCGCTGGACATCACCAATGAAGACGCCGTGGTACGGCTGCAGTCGCTCTACGTTGCGGGCGGCGATCGCGAAAAGCTCGCGGCGCTGCTGGAGCGCCGGCTCTCGCATACCACCGATCCCGAAGAGCGCGTCGCGCTCGAGGTCACGCGCGGCCGAGCGCTGGCCGACGTCGGTGAGCGCGCACAGGCCAAGGCAGCCCTGGCTGCCGCGCTCGACGCCAATCCGGACCACGTCGAGGCGCTGTCTGCCTTCGCCGAGCTGTGTAGCGAGGAGGGCGACTGGAGCGCGGCAGAACAAGCCTACATACGCCTGGTGCGGCACCTGCCGGAGCCGGCGCGTCAGGCACAGATCTACCGCAAGCTGGGTGAGCTGTACGACACCGCGCTGCCCAACGTGGATCGTGCCGAGCTGGCCTACCGCGAAGTGCTCAAGCGTGATCCGGACGACAACGACGCGGTTTCACGCTTGGTTCAAGTGCTGGGCCGCCGCGGGCAGCCCGATAAGGCGGTGGAGCTGCAAAACGAGTTCCTGGCGCGCGCCTCGACGCCCGAGACCAAGCGTGCGCGCACCATCGGCCTGGCGCTGGTCGTCGAGCAGCTGGCGGGCGATCGCAAGAAGGCCGAGGCTATCCTGGACAAGGCGCGCAAGGAGGCGCCCCTCGACGCCAATGTACTGCGGGCGCTGATCGAGATGCACCAGCGCGCCAGCGAAGGGCGCGCGGCCACCGTCCTGATGGATCGCGCGGCGACCGACGCTCGCCGCGCGCTCGCGACCGGGCGTTTCGATCCGGCGCTGTTCGAGATGTTGGCTTCGGTGGCGGAGCTGCGTGGCGCCCACGATGCCGCTTCGCTCGCCACCGCCACGCTGATGGCCCTGTCCGGCGAGGACATGCCGGTGGCTGCCACTGGACAGGCGGCGGGCGACATCCGCCTCGACGATCAGCTGGCGCCCGACCTCGTCACGCCGGCGCTGCGCGCGCTGCTGAGGAAGGCGGGAGACCTCTTGGATGGCGCCTTCTCGGTGGATTTGCGCGCGCTCAAGGCTGCACCGCTACCGGTGGCGTCCGCGGCATTCGTTTCCTTCGTCCAGAACGTGGCGCAGTCGTTCGGCATCCGTGGCCTGGAGGTGTTGGCCTCACCTGCGCTCGGACCGGTGTGCATGCCGGTCAGCACCAACCCAGCGGTGATCGTGTTCGGCCAGAGTTTGCTGGATCACGCTGACGACGCGGCTCGCTTCTTCCTTTTGATGCGCTCGCTGAAGATCCTGCAAGGCCGGGCAGCCTCGCTGTCGCGGACACCGCCTATCGAGCTGCCGGCCGTGATGAGCGCGTTTCTCTCGCTGTTCGCGGCGAACTGGACGCCGCAGGGCGTGGACGCCAAAAAGCTGTCGGACGCGCGCGCCAAGCTGCAGCAGGCCATGCATACTCGCCTGGATGACGACGTGCCGGTGCTCGCACTGGAAGTCATCGGCAGCCTGGGTAACCGCGTGAGTCAGCTGGGGACCGCCATCCACCAGTGGGGCGATCGTACCGGTCTGCTCGCCGTGGGCTCGCCGAACGCCGCGCTGCGCGGCCTGGCGCTGGTCGCTGGGCAGCTCGCCGGACCACCTTCGGGACCAGAACGCGTCAAATGGGTGATCCGAAACCCCGAGGCGCGCGACTTGGCAATCTTCAGCGTGTCGGAGGCCTATGCAGAAGCGCGGTCGCGGTTGGGGGTGGGGAGGTAGGAGTGGTTAGCCCCGATTCGACAATAAGCAGCTCCGCTACGCTAAGCTCCGCTACTGCAGGTTGTTGGTTCCAGCCGATCCTGGGGCTGCGTGGCAAATTCACTGGCAGTGACGCTGCCGATCAGCAGGGCGCCGGTCTCGCCGGATTCTCGTGGTCCTGGCCGCTCTCGCCTCAGGCGGCAGCTGCTAGGCAAGCGAAGAGC
>DATEDZ010000364.1:0-25620 GCA_035281385.1 Polyangiaceae bacterium | reverse complement strand
GGCCGACACGTAAAGCACCATCCCGAACAGCAGCATGCCCGGCAAGCCGAGCTCTGCCAGTGCGAGCAGGTAAGAGTTGTGCGCGGTCATGTAGTGGTATTCGCCGAAACGACCCAACCCGACTCCGAGCAGCGGATGCTCGCGCCACATCCCCAGCGCCTCGGCCCAGCAGTCCACACGTTCCATGGTCGAAGTCGAGGCGTCAGTGCCTCCGCGACCGCCGAGCAGCAGCAGCGGCAGCGCCAGCACCCCACCCACCAGCACGCCAGCGAGGCCCACGCGGTTGACGAAATAGGCAGCCAGCACGGCCAGGAACACCAGCTGGCCGCCACGGGACGCGGTCAGGACCGCGCACGAGAGCACCAGCACGAACGCGAGCGTCACGAGCGCGCGATACCGGAACGAGCCCTTTTGGACCTGGCCGAACGCGAAGGCCAGCGGCAGCCCTGCGCCGCCCGCCAGCGCCAGCTCGTTCGGATCCTGCAGTACCCCGCGGTAGCGCACGCGACCGCGACCAATGGACGTGGTGCCGAATAGTCCGATGCGCTCGCAGTAATACTGGGCGCCCGGTTCGACGTCGCCAACGTAACAGCTGCGCTCGTTGATACAGGGTCTGCCGTCGGGCCTGCCCGAGGCTCGGTCGCCTGGAATCGACTCGTCGACCACCACGCAACCCTTCTCCGCAAAGCCTTGATGCGTGCCCACCGCGCAAACGAACAGCACCATCGACAAGACCACCGCCGCCACCACGTGAAGCGCGCGAAAGCTCTGCACCGCGTGGGCGATCAGCGCGAAGAGCGCCATGCAGATGGCGAGCTCCATCGCGCTTTTGAGCGCCGCATTCGGCTCCCGGATCAAGATCGTAAGCGACGCCCATGCAAGCAGCGCGAGTGCCCAGCGCAGCGCCGGTGCAGCAAAGAATCGCGTGTTGCGGACGCGTAGATCGAGAACGACTCCGAACAGCGCGAGCCCGAAGAAGACGTAGAGCAAAGGTATGACGCGCAAGTGTTCGAGAAACTCTTGTGGTCGCGCGTAGATGAAAACGATGAGCGCGATGATTCCGGGTATGGCAAACATCAGGATCTGTGCTTAGGTGAATGTCATATGACGAAGGCCTTGTTCTGGAGGTTGATGATCGCGCTCTCGCTCGTCGCAGTCGTCGCATGCGGCGGCCATACTGCGAGCGCGAGCGCCATGTACGCCGAAGCGGCCCAGCAGGATCCGCGCGGAAAACCCTATGTAATCGGCGTTGCGGACGTGGTTCGCGTCAGCGTGTGGAAGGACGAAAGCCTTTCTACCGAAGCCATCGTCCGTCCTGATGGCACCATCACGATGCCGGTGGTGGGGGAGCTGCGCGCTGCTGGTCGTACTGCCAGTCAGCTGCAGCAGGACGCGGCACAGCGTTTGGCAACCATCGTCAAGGACGCAGTGGTCACGGTTTCGATGGTGGAGATCAACAGCTACCGCTTCACCGTCGCCGGTAACGTGGAGCATCCTGGGCTCTTTACCTCGCGCTACTACGTCACGGTTTCCGAAGCTCTCGCGCTCGCCGGCGGTCCAAACCGCTACGCGTCGACCGACAAGGTCGTGATCGTGCGGGCCACGGCCAACGGCGGACAGCGCATCCCCATCGATTACGACGCCATCCTCTCCGGCAAGCATCCCGAGCAGGACATCGTGATCCTGGCCGGTGATGCAGTGCGGGTCCCCTAAGGCGTGTCGCTCGGTTCTCAAGCGGTTCGGGGGGCGCTGTGGACGATTTCGTCCAGCGTGGGCTCGCGCGCCATCGGCTTGATCGGAACGCTGGTCATCACACGCTTCATCGCGCCTGCCGAGTACGGCGAGGTGACCGTGGCCGCGGTGCTGGCCATGAGCGCCAACCAGCTGTCTAGCTTGGGCCTGGGGCAGTATCTGGTGTCGAGGCCCGACGCGCCGCGGAGCGCGACCTTTCATGTGACGAGCTTCCACATGCTGTTCGGGCTGCTGGCACTGGCGCTTTTGGTGCTGGGTGGGCCCTGGCTCGGGCGACTGTTCGAAGCTCCCGGCATGGCGCGCTACTTGCCCGGCCTGGCGCTGGGGGTGCTGCTCGACCGCGTGGCCTTCGTGCCGGAACGCCTGCTGGTGCGGGAGCTGCGCTTCAAGCGTCTGAGCTTGGGTCGCAGCGCCGCGGATCTCGCGCATAGCGCGGTCAGCATCGGTGGCGCAGCCCTGGGCTTTGGCGCCTTGGCGATCGTCTTGGGCAATGTGGCGCGCTCCAGCATTCGGCTGCTCGTGTTCGTGAGCGGTGTTCGGGCGCGCGACTGGCTTCAGCCATGTCGTTACACGCTGGGCCAAGCGCGTGAGCTCTTGGCATTCGGCGTGCCGATGGCGGGCGCGGCGCTGTGTGAGTTCGCCTCCCGTCGCTGGGACAATTTGTTGGTGTCGCGCTTCTTCGGCCCAGGACCGACCGGTATGTACAACCTGGCCTACAACTTGGCGGACGTGCCCGCGATCCAGATCGGCGAACAGATCGGGGACGTGCTGCTGCCGTCGTTCGCTCGCATGGATGCAGCGCTTCGCCCGCAAGCCTTCCTGCGCTCGCTCTCCATTCTTGGTTTGATCGTGTTTCCGTTGGCGATCGGGCTGGGTGTGGTCGCGCCGACGCTCGTGGCGACCATCTTCGACGAACGCTGGCGGCCGCTCGGCCCAATGCTGGTGCTGTTGTCGGCGCTGTCGGTGGCGCGACCGGTGGGCTGGACCGTTGCCTCCTACCTGCAAGCGCAGCGCAAACCGGCGCTCATCCTCGGGCTCGAGGTGCTCAAGCTCGTTTGCCTGCTCGGTGGCATCGTCAGTATCGGCAGAAGCGGACCGCTGTGGACCTGTGCAGCGGTCGGGTTGGCGTTCGGCGTGCACGCCCTGGCCGCGCTCTGGGTGATTCGGCAGCTCGATGGCATCGCGCTGAAAGACTCGCTCGGCTGCCTGCTCCCCGCCTTGTCCTCGGCGCTGGTCATGGTCTTGATGGTGCTGCTGGTGCGCGCTGGGCTGACAGGCTCGGGCTCCTTGCCGGCGGCTCTCGCGCTCGCCATCGAGGTTCTGGCCGGGGCCGTGGGTTACCTGCTGGCGGCGGCGGTACTGGCCCGACGCCCCGGTCTGGAGCTCTTGACGCGCTTGCGCGATGCGCTGCAGCCGCCGGCGGTGGGGTGAGGCGTCGGGCATCGGCAGGCCTCAACGTGCGCAGCGGAAGCCGAGTGAAGGGCCAGCATCGGTCAGATCGTACCAATCGCGTTTGGACGCGCGCATCCACTCGGCCTCGCTCTTGAAGCCGCCCCCGCGCCCCACGAAGCGCTGTCCGCTGGCCGGTCCACTGGGATCGCTGGCGGGTGAAGCGGCGTAGTAGGTCGCGTCGTACCAATCGGCGATCATCTCCACCATGTTGCCGGCCAGGTCGAGCACACCGTAAGGGCTCGCGCCGGCATCCAGGCTGCCGACTGTCACGGCGTCCTCGCCACAGCTCGCCATGTTGGCGCGCGTGCAGTCCGGCTCCGTGTTGCCCCAGGGGTACTTCAGACCGTCGCTGCCGCGCGCGGCCTTTTCCCACTCTGCTTCGGTCGGCAATCGGCGGCCTGCCCACGCGCAATAGTCCGAAGCTTGCTCGAAGTTGATGCAGCTGGCGGCAAACTCGGTCTTGCTACAGTCCCAAGCGCAAGATGGCGGTTGGCAAGCGCCTTCGGCCACACAGGCCGTGTACTGCGGCTGGGTCACCTCGGTGCGCTCGACCTCGAACGCGCTCAAGGTGACCAGATGCATGGGATTTTCGTCGTCTTCACACTGAACGTCGACCTCGGCGTTGCAGCCCATGATGAATTCGCCAGCAGGGATTTCGACGAGCTCGCTAGGGTTCGCGATTTGATCGCAGTCGAAGGATCCGCCTCCACCTGACGCGGCGCTGCCGCCGGTCCCCCCGCTCGCTCCGGAACCAACCGCTCCCGAGGAGGTTGTGGCGCCCTGGCCCGGTTCGCCCATCGGGTCCGGTGCATTCCCGCCACCACACCCCGGGGCTAGCAGTGCTGACAGGCTGATAATCCCGAGCGCTGCAAGCCTGCGATCGTTCGTACAAACCTGTGCCATTTGATCGCGTCCTCTGCTCGTCATCCACAGCCCGACGCAAGGCCCATGCCATCGGGTCGCGATCGAGCTGGCGTCCATGGCATGTCGCGTGCACTCCTCGCTGGCCGTGCATTCGGCAGCTCAACGTATGGTCGTGAACCCGACGTCCGGTGGCGTTTGGCAGCTTGGAACGTTCCAGATGCTGGTCGACTCGCGCTGCGCAGGTGGCGAAGTTGGCGGTGATTTCTACGCATTTTTGCTGCGTGACCCGAAGCGCCTCGCCGTGGTGATTGGCGACGCCTGCGGACGAGGCCCTGAGGGAGCCAAGCTCTTGCCCCACGTGCTGGCGGTGCTGGACCAGCTTTCGAGCTCGGTCAGCCGTCCGAGCCAGCTACTCAAGGCCTTGAACCGCGCGCTTGCGGGAAGGCTGCCGAGCGACCGCTTCGTCACGGGTGCCGTGCTCGAGCTGGACGCCGAGACCGGAACGCTCACGGTCGCGAACGCCGGCCACGTCCCGGCCGTGGTGCGCAGCGGCAATGGGGAAGTGACCGTGGTGGGTCGGGCATCGGGCCCGCCGCTCGGCATCGTTGCAGATCATGGCTACCTCGACGAATGCCACCCCGTTACGAGCGGCGACGTCGTGGTGTTCATGACCGATGGTGTGCTCGAGGCCGTCGAGACCGATCTCACCGCCATGTCGCGGATCGCAGCGGTGATGGCCGAGCGACCGGGCGGCGGCAGTGACGTGCACCGCCGACTGATGGCGCGGCTTCCGAGCCATGCGCCGGAGCGGCGCACCGACGACATGACCCTGCTCAGCCTCGAGCTGCTCGCCGGGCAGTCTCCCGTGCTGCCAGCGCAAGGCAACTGACCATGCGAGCTCTCATCGTCACCAAGATTTTTCCGAACCGTGTGGAGCCGGCTTCGTCGCCGTTCAATCTGCAACAGTTCAGGGCGCTGTCTCGCTTGTGTGAGCTCGAGATTCTGGCCACCATCCCCTGGTTCCCGGGAGCGGGGGCGCTGTCGCGCTGGTCGGCGGCAGGGCGCTTGGTCAGCGTACCGAAGCGCGACGAGATCGCAGGGCTTCGGGTTCGTCATCCGCGCTTCGCTTTCATACCGAAGCTCGGACACGGCGTTACCGGGCCGCTTTATGCGGCCTCGCTGGCGACGACGGCGCTTTGCTACCGCGGCCGCGTGGACGTCGTGCTCGGTTGTTGGGCTTATCCGGACGGTTTTGCCGCGGTGCTGCTGGCGGAGTGGCTCGGAGTGCCGGCGGTGATCAAGCTGCACGGCTCGGACATGAACGTGGTGGCGCGGCTTTCGGGGCCGCGGCGACGCTTGCAGTGGGCGCTACGTCGCGTGGCTCGCGTCGTGGCCGTGAGTCGCCCGCTCGCGGAGGCGGCGGCCGCGCTCGGTGCGCCGCGCGACCGTATCGACATCGTCCCGAACGGCGTGGATCGCGAAGCGTTTCAACCACGCGATCGCGCCGAAGCGCGGCGCGCGCTGGGCTTGCCACTCGACGTCCCGCTCGTGCTCTACGTGGGGCACGTGACGGCGCAAAAGGGTGCCGTCGATCTGATCGAAGCCTTCAAGCTCGCCGCCGAGCGGCTGGGCGGCGCAGAGCTGGTGCTGGTGGGTGACGGCGACGAGCTTCAGGCATGCCGGCTGCGCGCGCGCCAGGTGGGCCTGTGTGCTTACTTCGCCGGAGCACAGCCGCACGAGCGGATCCCGACCTGGCTTGCGGCCTGCGACGTGCTTTGCCTACCGAGCTGGAGCGAGGGCATGCCCAACGTGGTGCTGGAGGCGCTGGCCAGCGGCCGAGCCGTAGTGGCGTCGCGTGTCGGAGCGATCCCAGAGCTTCTGACCGGTCCGCCCCACGCGCTCGTCCCGCCTCGGGACCCCTCCGCGCTGGCCCGCGCGCTCGAAAATACCCTGGCCACGCGCTACGAGCCGTCCGAGATCGCGTCCGCACTCGACCGCCCGGACTGGGCCGGTAGCGCGCGGCTCTTACACGAAAGTTTGCTTGCGGCCCTCACCAGCCGGGCCAGCGAGGCGGCCTGACATGCAAGCCCTGGGTCGGCGCGGTGCCAAGGCTCTGGCGGAGCTGATCCTGCCTCGCTCGACCGTGGTGTGGCGCGGCAGCGATAGCCGGCGCGGGCCCGGCAAGGTTGCGCTGACCTTCGACGACGGACCCTGCGCGCTCACGCTCGACTACCTCGCCGTCCTAGAGCGCTGCGAGGCACGTGCGACGTTCTTCTTGGTCGGAGAAATGTGCCGTGTCTACCCGGAGCTGGTTTCCGAGATCGTGGCTCGCGGCCACGAGGTGGCAGGGCATGGTTACACGCATCGTCCTTTCACTGCTCTCAGCGAGCAGCAGCTGCTCGCTGAGCTTGCCGATACCCAGGCGTTGCTCCCGCCACCTTCCGGGCGCGTGCTGGTGCGCCCGCCATTTGGGGCGGTGTCGCTGCGCTCCATGCTCACTTGCGCGCGCGCCGGCTACACCACGGTGCTCTGGTCGCTCGATTCGGGCGATTGGCAGAACCAGCAGCCCCGCGCGGTCGCTCGAGCCTTCGAAAGCGGCAAAATTCCGGCTGGGGAGATAGCCCTGCTCCACGAAGGGCAAACCTGGACCCTCAACGCGCTGCCGGCGATCGTCGGCGGCTTGAGAAAGGCGGGCCATGAGCTGGTCACGGTCGGCGAGCTTTTGGGTTAGCCTGCTGGTGAGCCTGAGCGCCTGCAAGCCGTCACCGACGCTGCAGGTGCTGGGCGAAAGCACGCGCTTGTCGAGCGCTCAGCCTTCACCTCGGCAGTCTGCGTACTTCGACGGCACCAGCGTGAGGCTGCGCGGCGCGCGCGGTGAGACCTTGGGCCTGCAGCTGCGGGTGTCCGACGGTAGGCCGCGACACATCATGCTAAAGCTCCCGGCCGCTGCCGGCGTGGTGAGCGCCTTCGCGGTGCGGTCGCTGCAGGTGTCCGAACCGTCCAGCAGCATGTACGGCCCGAGCACCGGCGCGGGAACGTATCCGGACTTGCTCGAGCCGAGCTCGAGCGCGCTCACCACGGAGCTTGCGTACTTCGATGTCGAAATTCCGGCCAGTGCCGAGCCGGGACGCTATGACGGGCGGCTCTGGGTCGACGAGCGCGCCCTGCCCGTGACGCTCACCATCAGCACCGCCAAGATCGTGCTCGATCGTGAGCCCCTGGTGTGGATCTTCTACCTGCCCAAGGAAATTGCGCGCGTTCATGGTTTGCCCGATGGTGATGCTCCGGAGCTGGTCGAGCACGAGGCGCGCTACGATGCTCTCTTCCGCGCACATGGCGCATTTCTTGCCGCGGACCTGCCACCGGCGCGCTTCGCAGCGCGGCAGCACATGGTGCGGGGGGTCGAGTACTGGCCCGTCGCGATCGACACTTCGAGCGATGCCGCCATCACACGCGACGTGCAGAGCTGGCTCGAGCTGTTCCGTGGCAGTGGCGTGACGCCGTTCGCGATTCCGGTGGATGAGCCGCGCAGCGCGGCGGACAAGCAGCGCGCACGCCACATTGCCGAGGTCATGGGTCGCGCGGGGGGCGGCCGCCCGGGGCTATTGCGCGCCGTCACCGACGTCGAGCAAGCGAGCTACGGCGACAGCATGGACGTGTTCATTGCCCCGGGAAACTTCCCAGACCGCGCGCGTGCAGGTTCCGGCTCGGGCGTGCGCTACTGGACGTACAACGGCCGCCCGCCCCAAGCCGGCAGCATGATCCTCGACAGCGACGGAGCCGCGCTCAGGACTTGGGGCTGGATCGCCGAGCGCTACCAGGTCGAGCTCTGGTATGCCTGGGAAGGGCTGTACTTTTCCGATCGCTACAATCGCGGTGGGCCGACCGACGTACTGCGTGACCCTGTCACCTTCGACGAGCGTTCGCGCGGCGGAAGCGACTGGGGCAACGGTGACGGGCTGCTCGCCTACCCCGGGCCGCGCGCTTCGCTCCGCTTGAAGGCGCTGCGGCGCGGCCTGCAGGATCGCCTGCTGCTCCGCCAGCTCCGGGCCTGCGCCTCTTCCGCCGCCGCGGAGCGCATCGCCATGCGCATGGTACCGCGCGCGCTGGGCGAGGGGCAGGGCGCTGCAAGCTGGTCAATCGAAGAGCCGGTCTGGGAAGCGGCTCGGCAAGAGGTGCTCGACGGTATCGAGCGAGGCTGTCATGGACAGGCAAGACTGGCGCAGTAGCGAGAAAGGTCTGGTCGCGTCGCTGTTTCAGGCGCGCGACCTGCTGCGCGAGGGCCTGCGCCGCCCGTGGCGCGCGCTCTTGATCAGCGCCGTCTTGTCATTGGCTTTGGTGGCCGCCATCGCGTTCAGCGACCGCGAGCATGCGCCAAAGTTCGTGATCCGAGTGGTCGAGGCCGACCGCGATTCGAGCGGCATGCCACGTCTCAAACGTCGGTTGGCCGACTACGTTCGGGAGGGAGTGCTGATCAGTGAGCCCCTGCTCGAGCTGATGCGGCGCCACGGCCTCTACCCGTCGCTGATGAGCAAGAACCTGCGCGCCGCGCTCGAATCGTTTCGCGAGGACATCTCGATCGACGTCTTTCAGAATTACTTCGTCGAAGCGCGTGCACCGGGCGCGGTGCCCCGCTCCGCGCGCCTGACCGTCAGCTATCGTTCGAAGGATCCGACCCAGGCGCTGGCGGTGACGCGCGACCTCGGCCGCTTGATCATCGCGCACGAACAGGCCGTCCGGCGCGAGCAGGCTGCGATGGCGGCCAGCGACGCGGACCAAGCGCGCGACAGCTTGCGACGGGCGCTGGAGATGCGGGCCGGACAGGCGGTGGTCAAGCAGACTCAAATGGCGCGTGCTGCGGCTCCCGATCCGAGGCTGCAGGTGGAGCTGGTGGGACTGCTCGGGTCGGTCGGCGCGCTCCAGCAGCAGCTGGAGGCGGCCGAGCGCCGCGCCGCCTCGCTGGAGCTTGGTGCGGCTCTCGAACGGCGCGGCATGGGACTTTACTTCGAAGTGGTCGAGGAAGGCGCGCTGCCAAGCCGAGCCGGACGTGAGCGGCAGCTGCTGCTGGTGTTTGGCTCTGCGCTGCTTACCGGGTTGCCGCTGGTGGCCATGACGATTGCTGCATTCGGCTCCCCACGAGGTCTGAAATGACATTCAACACTGACATGGCTCGCGAGCCCGATGCTCGAGAGCAACTCGACCGCCTGCTGGCCTTTCTGCAGCGAGCCAGGCGCCACTGGCGCGTGCCGGCGCTGGCGCTGGTCGTCGGCGCCATCGCGTTTGCGGTGTTCTTGAAGATCCGCTCGCCGAAGTTCCGGTCGGAGACCGTGATCCTCTATGCGCAGCGCGGTACCTCGGAGAGCGCGGAATCGTCGGGCGCCGAGCGCAGCGTTGCGGTGCGTCTGAGGGAGCTGTTGTTCTCCCGTCCGAGGCTGGAGCAGGTGATCACCGACTACGATCTCTACCCCGAGGTGAGACGCAAGTACGGCATGGGCGAAGCGGTCGAGGAGCTGAAAAAGCACATCGACTATCGCTCGCCGGGTGGCGACACATTCAGCATCGCCTTCGAAGGTACGTCGGCCAACCAAGCGCAGCGGGTGACGGCGGAGCTGGCGCGACGAGTGCTCGAGGGAGACTCGAGCTTGCGCAAGAACCAAGCCCAGGGGGCGCGAGACTTCCTGGCATCCGAGAAGCAAAGCGCCGAGTCGCAGTTGCGCGAAGCAGAGCAAAAACTAGCGACGTTCATGGCGCAGCACCCACGCTTCGCGCTCGACGCCACGCCGCTCAGCAACGGCGCGGCGATTCGAGCCACGATGGGCGCGCCGGCGCCAGGTCGTCCCGCGACGCCCCCTGGCTGGTCGCCTCGTTCGCAGGCGCTGACGACCGGCTCGGCAGGCGGCGCGCTATCGCCCGCAGCCGGCATGCCGAGCGGGCCCGCGCCTGTGCTCACGAGCGCCGAAGAGTCGCGTGCGCGTGCCGCACTCGCGGCTGCGCGCGAGCACCTGGCCGAGCAGCTCACGCGCTACACGCCCGCCCATCCGGACGTGCGCGCTGCCGAATCGGCCGTACAGCGCGCTAGCGAGCGGCTCGCCGCCGTCGCTGCTGCAGCCGGGGCTCCTGTGGCCCCAGCGGCGCCTCCCGTAGCCGCGGCGCCGCCGACGCTTCCGAGCGCAGCTATTGCCGCAGCGCCGCCACGCAGCCGGTCGATCGCGGCCGCCAGGGCCGTGCCGGTGGCGCCCCCCGCCGCCGGGCAGCCCGAAAACTTGGTGGATCTCGAGACGCAATGGTTGCAGCTGACGCGGGCGGTCACCGAAACGCGTCAGCGCCAGGATCAGATCGAAGCGCAACTATTCCGAGCCGACATGCAGGCCGGTTCGGAGGCCGTTGGTCACGGCGTTCAGGTGAGCGTGATCGATCCCGCCTTCTTGCCCGAGCGCCCGCAGCCGCCCGGCAAGACCACACTCGGCTTGCTATTCGCGGTGGGGTCGCTGGCTCTGGGTCTACTCGGCGCGCTGCTCCTGGCCGCGTTCGACGAACGCATCTTCCGCGCGCGCGATCTGGCTGGCGTCGCCGAGGTTCTGGTGGAGGTTCCCGGGATGAATCCACGGAGGGCTCATGTCGCAAGCTGACAGCTTCAAGTCACGTATCATAAGCGTCGCTCGCGGCGCGACGGTTTCGTCCACCCGGGCTAACGGACACGGTAGCGGACGCGACGGCACCTATCACCCTGGCCGCACGACGATGCCGCTGGCGGCGTTCCAGGCGTTCGAGCCGCCACCACGTCGCACCACAGAGCCGCTCGAGGTAGCGGCGCTCGAGCCGCCGCCACGTCGCGAGGTGATCACCACGCTGGCGCTGTCGTCACCCATCTACGTGATGGAGGACGTGCCGCCCGATGCACTGGTTGACCCGCGTCTGTCCGTCTTATTAGAGCCACGCTCGGCTCGCGCGCGCAGCTTTAGGTTGCTCCAGCACCGTCTGTTCGCGCAGCATGACCCGCGGATAGTCACCGTCAGCAGCGCATGCCCGGGTGAAGGCAAGACCACCAGCGCTGCCAATCTGGCGCTGGCGATGTCCGAGGCGACCTTCTCACGGGTTTTACTGCTCGATCTGAATCTGACGCGACCCGGCGTCTCGGACCTGTTCCGCTTCGATCCCGCCGACAACCTGCTGACCAAACTGCTGCGCAGTGAGGACGTTACCGCACCCTACAGCGTGGCCTCGCTGAGCGGCAGTCGCCTGCAGCTCGCGGCGCTACAGCCCGAGATTGCTGCTGGAAAATCCTTGGACCGCTCGCTTTCCGGCTCGCTTTTGCATGCACTGCGCAACGTCTACGACTACATCGTGATCGACGCTGCGGCCGTGCAGGATGGCGCCGATGCCAACGTGGCGTGCGAGTGCGCGGACGCCGTCGTGCTGAGCACGCGCGCCGGTCAGTCCAGCAAGGTCAAGCTGCGCCATGCCATCGAGCAACTGGGACACGCCAATATCGTCGGGGCGGTGCTGCTCGATACCTAGGAGGCGTTCTTTGCGACAGCTGCGCATTCCCCACAAATACGTGCATCGCTGGCTCGGGGGCTACCTGCGGGCAACACTGCGTAGGCTCAGCGCTCGACGCCATCGGGGGCCGCGACACCTGCTGCTGGCGCTTTGCGATCATTACGAGCCGCTCTGGGGTGGCGCCTGCGATCGCCGGGGCCAAGCGCGCGTCGAGCGGTGGCTTTCGGGCTATCCGGAGCTCACGCGCGGCATCAGTGACGCCGATGGTCGACCGCCCCGGCACACCTTCTTCTTTCCCGGCGAGCAGTACCGGCCCGAGTACCTGGACGGTTTGGCCTCGCTGGCGCGCCGCGGCCTGGGGGAGGTGGAGGTGCATTTGCACCACGATGGCGATAACGCCGAAGCGCTCGAGCGCGACCTGCTCGCCTACACGCAAGCCTTCGCGCAGCACGGCCACTTGAGTCGCGACGGCAATGGACGCTTGCGTTACGCCTTCATTCACGGGAATTGGTGCCTGGCCAATTCTCGTCACGACCAGCGCTATTGCGGTGTGGATTCCGAGCTGCGCGTCCTGTTCGACACCGGCTGCTACGCCGATTTCACCTTCCCGTCCGCGCCCGACGAGACGCAGCATGGCATCGTCAACCAGATCTACTGGCCCAGCGGCGACCCAGCTCGCGCCCGCGCTCACGAAGTGGGCGTGCGCGCCCGAGTGGGTCAAGTCATGGACGATCGCATCTTGATGATTCAGGGGCCGCTGGCCATCGCGCGCCGTTCGCGTGGTCTCGGGCTTCGCATCGATAGCGCCGCTCTGACGGCCAAGGACCCTGCGACGCCCGCGCGCCTCGAGACCTGGGTGTCTCAAGGTATTCAGGTCGAGGGCAGGCCCGAGTGGTTGTTCGTCAAGCTGCACACCCACGGAGCTCCCGAGCCGCAAGCGGAGTCCCTGCTCGGCGCCCCCGGGCGCGAGCTGCATCGAGAGCTCGCCCGCCGCTACAACGACGGCCGGGAATTCGTCCTGCATTACGTGACGGCGCGCGAGATGTTCAACATCGCGCTGGCCGGTATGCACGGTCGCGCCGGCAATCCCAACGACTATCGCGACTACTCTCTCGCCCCGCCACCGGTTGCCGCATGACCGATCTCTACGGCCTAATATTTCGAGGTTTGCTCTACCCAGGCTGGGAGACGACGTTGCGCGGCAGACCGACGCTGGGGCACTTGAAGCGGCTAGAGCGCACTCAGTGGTGCTCACTCGACGAGCTCTACGCCCTGCAACAGGCCGAGCTCGACAAGCTCCTTTCGCATGCCTGGCAGCACGTGCCGCACTACCGGCGCAGCTTCCAGCAGCTGGGCTTGGCGCGCGGAGACGTGCGGCGGCTGGAAGACCTGAACCGGCTGCCGCTCTTGACCCGCGAGGAGGCCAACCGTTCCCTCGACGCCCGCAAGTCCAGCGGGCCACCGCTGCCCGACATCGACAAGGCCACCAGTGGCACCACCGGTCGCCCGCTGGTATTCGCCTACGATCGCGGCTCGGAGTACTGGCGCCAGGCCACCAAGCTGCGTGGCTACGCGTGGGCTGGCTACCAGCCCGGTGACCGCAGCCTGCATTTTTGGGGGTCGCCCTCGATCGCGCCTCCACCACCGCTGAGGCGCGCCAAGGTCTCGCTCGACCACGCCCTGCGGCGCGAACGGCTGGTAGATTGTACCGATCGCTCGGAGGCAGCGCTCTCACGCCTGGTACAGCTAATTCGAAAATCCCCCCCCAGCGTGCTCTTGTGTTACGCGCAGGCCGGCGCAGCGCTGGCCCGCCACGTCAACCAGACCGGCGCGCGCGACTGGCCCGATATCCCGGTGATAGCCGCGGCCGAGCGGCTGTTTCCCAGTGACCGCGAAGCCCTGCAGCGCGCGTTCGGGTTCAACGTGTTCGAGACCTACGGCAACCGCGAGGTGATGCTGATTGCGGCGGAGTGCGAGGCGCACTGCGGAATGCACCTCTCGATGGAGAACTTGATCGTGGAGATCGTCGTTCGCGACGAACGCGGTGCGCGCACCGCCCAGCCAGGTGAGCTGGGTGAGGTGGTGGTGACCGATCTGCACAACTACGGCGCGCCTTTCATTCGCTACGTGACGGGGGACTTGGCGGTCAAGCGCGCCGCAGGGCGCTGTGCGTGCGGACGCTCGCTCGATATGCTGGAAACCGTCGAGGGTCGAAGCACCGAAACGTTGCGGGATGCCGAGGGACGCCCGATCAGTGGCCTGTTTTTCAACGTGCTTTTCGCGACTCTGGCTGACAAGGTCAACCAGTTTCAAGTGGTGCAGCGCAAGGACCTGGCGATTGACTTGAAGCTGGTGCCCACGGCTCAATTCGACGATGCTCTGCTGCAGCGCATTCGCCAGCACTGTCTGGCTCACATCCCGGGCGTGCCGCTGCGCATCGAGACGGTGAGCGAGCTAGCGCCGGATCCCGGCGGCAAGCTGCGCGTGGTCGTGGTCGAAAGAAGCTGAGAGCATGCCTCGACGACGACCAACACGAGGCCTGACGTTGGGCGTGGTCAGCCTGCTGCTTGGCTCGGCGCTGCCGGCGGGCGCGGCTCCTCCCAAGGTCCAGGGCATTGGCGAAGCGTCCGTGGGTTACACCGACAACGTGCGTACCACGCCGGACAGTCCAGCGGCGCAAGGCGACCCGCGAAGCCAGAGCGCGTTTCTGATGCTCAGCCCCGGCGTAGTGCTGGCCCACGAAGCGTCGCGCGCGCTGCAGCGCCTCGGCTATCGCTTCGAATACGATCTTTACTTCGGCGAGTCAGGAGCCAGTACGGCCTCGAATCGGCTCGACTACCGCGGCTTCTTCGACCTTTCGCCGCGTGCGGCGCTGGTGCTCGGCGCCGCCGCCAACCAGTCGGATCGCTTCAGCAGCTACGCTTTTGCGGCGCCTGGAACGGGGCCAGTCAGCGTGCTGCCCTCGGACTCCGGTTCGTTCCTGCAGGCCAGCGCCGACGAGACGACGAGCTTCGATATCAGTCCACTGTGGCGCGTTTGGCAGGCGGCAGGCGTGGTCGGAGATACGCCGCTGTTCGACAGCGAGGGTCCGAAGACGTTAGCGGTGGCGGGTCGCACGGGTGCGGAGCGCCGCTTCACGCTGGACGCGGTCGGAGCAGAAGCGCGAGCCGACTACAGCGTGGTCAAAGATGGCGTCGCCGGCGACGGCACGCCCACGGGTGTTCAGCGCCAAGTGGTGGCCGGGGGAGTGGCGCAATGGCGACACGATTGGGGCCCCTATTTCACCAGTAGCGCGGAGGCGGGGGTGGTGCGGCTCTACCGGCTGGATAGTGGGCGCGGCTTCTGGTCGCCCATCGGCGCCGCCACGTTGGCCTACGTCCAGGAATTCGGGGACGCTCAACTCACCTACGCTCACGCCGTCACGACCAATCCACTGGTCGGGCAATCGCTGGTCGTCGACGACGTGAGGTTGCGTGGCGCGTTGCCGCTGTTGCCTCAGAACCAGCTGGCGTTGGCCGCGAGCGCCGGCTATCAGCACGGGCGCCTCATCACGGAACACGCGGAGCTCGCCGCCCGCATCGACGTGGTGCTGTTCGATGTTTCTCTGAGCTGGCAAGTGACCGAGCTCTTGGAGCTCGGCATGCGTTACCAGCACGTTCGCCAAATCTCGGACGCGGAGGTCCCACCGTTACCCCTCAGCTTCGTCCAGAACAACGTGCTGCTGGGTGCAATCGTCAGGTTCCCGCCGGAGCGAGGTATGCCGAGACCGTACCGTGCGCCCCGGCGCGTCGACCGTAGCGATGAAATTCGCGAAGGCGCCCGCCCACCCGCACAGGGGCCACGCGTCCCGGGCGAGCTGACGCGCTAGCGCGGTCCGACTTTTGCTACATAAAACCCCGTGGAAAAACGCATTTCGTCAGCAGCCGTGCAAGTGGCCCATGAGCCGAGGGACGAGCACCACCAGCTCCACGGGAGTGACACAGTCGAGGCATCCTGCGCCGTGCCCGGTCGCTTGCCCGGGGGGGCACGCCGATGACCCACTACGTGGAGGTTCAGGAGTCGTTGCGGCGTCAGCGACGGCGCTGGTTGGTGACAGGCGTGGCTGGCTTCATCGGTTCGCATCTGCTCGAGGCGCTCTTGCGCCTGAACCAGAGCGTGGTGGGTCTCGATAACTTCGCCACCGGCAGCCGGCGCAATCTCGCGGACGTGGCGTTTCGAGTCGGGCCGCAAGCGTTCGCCAATTTTCAGCTCGTGGAAGGTGACATTCGCGATCGTAGAGCGTGCACCACTGCCTGCCGCGACGTCGAGCTGGTACTTCACCAGGCTGCCTTGGGCTCGGTCCCTCGCTCCATGCTGGATCCGTGGGCCAGCCACGCTACGAACGTCGATGGCTTTCTCAACGTGCTACTGGCTGCCCAGGACGCGCGTGCTCGGCGCGTCGTCTACGCTTCATCGAGCTCGGTATATGGTGACGACACGTCCGACAGCAAGCAGGAGGGACGACTGGGTTGCCCGCTCTCGCCGTACGGCGCCACCAAGCTGATAGACGAGGTTTATGCCGACACCTTGCGCCGAACCCACGGCATCGAAAGCGTGGGCTTACGCTACTTCAACGTGTTCGGACCACGCCAGGACCCGCAGGGCGCCTACGCCGCTGTCATCCCACGTTGGGCACTGCAGCTGCTCACGGATCAGCCTTGCGAAGTTTTCGGCGACGGCAGTAACAGCCGGGATTTCTGCTACGTCGACAACGTCGTGCAGGCCAACTTGCTGTCTGCCATGGCGACGCCGGCCGCCATCGCGCCCGGCATCTTCAACGTGGCGTGTGGCGCGAGCACCAGCCTGCTGCAGCTGTATGAAGCGCTGCGCACTCTGGTCGCCATACAGCAACCCGATGCGGCGCTGCGAGCCCTGCAGCGCCAGCCGGCGCGCCCTGGAGATATTCCGCATTCGCTTGCCGACATTCAGCGCGCGCGAAGCTTGCTTGGCTACGAGCCTGTTTGGGATGTAGCACAGGGGCTGAAGCAGACCGTCGCCTGGTACGCGGCCGCATCGGGCGTGCCCGCGTCGTCCAGCACGGGAACAATCGAATCCTCCATGGAGGCATCATGAACTGTTTGCGAGTGGATGACGCTGGCTGCGTCACGCTGAAGATACGCGGTGAGCTGGATGCACTTTCAGCGCCCGAGCTGCGTCCGGTCTTGGATCAGCTGGTCGAGGACGAAGCGCGCGACGTGATCGTCGATCTTTCCGAGCTTCGCATGGTCGATAGCTCGGGCGTGGGAGCGCTGGTGTCCTTGTACAAGCGCGTGCGCTCGTACGGCGGGCAGCTGGCTTTCATGGGCGTCACGGCGCAGCCGCTCGTGATTTTCAAGCTGCTGAGACTCGATGTGGTGTTTGGCCTCGCTCAGGACCTTCCAGGAACCGAGCTCGAGGAAGCAGCACCCGCCAGCATTCGCGTGCTTCGAACCTAAAATTTCAGCTCGAGCGTCCTTCAGGCGGGTGGGCCCGGGACGAGTCAGTTCACTTGCGCCACCGAAACGCCGTGCCAATCGCCGGTGGCGTGCGCGTGCATCGTCGGTCAGGGCGACTGCAGCTTCCAGCCTGCAACGAATGAGGAACCCGGCTACTGCGTGTGCGATAACGGCCGTGAATGAACAGTGACGGTAGTGCGGGCGTGACGAGCGTCACGGTGAAAGCCCCTCCGCTCGGGGCAGTGCTGGGGCTGGTGGGCGCGTGTTTCTTTTGGGGCATCGGTTTCCCGATCACCAAGGCTTTCGCGCTGCGGGCGCACCTGGAGGCGCCGTGCGCCAGCGACTGGTTCATCGTGGCGATCCTGGTGGCCGGTCGCTTTTTCCTGGCTGGCCTGATCTTGCTGGCGCTCGAGCGCACACGCCCGACGCGACTCGAGCTCGAGCAGGGCATCTGGGTCGGTCTGTTCTCGGCGTGTGGGCTGCTGCTTCAGACCGATGGCATGGCGCGAACCGACGCTTCGATCAGCGCGTTCTTGACGCAGGGCTACGTGGTCGTGCTGCCGGTCGTGGCGGCGGTCGCGGTGCGGCGCTGGCCCGAGGCGCGCGTGGTGCTGGCGGTGCTCGGCATCGTGCTCGGGCTGGCCGTGCTGGCGCGCTTCGATCCGCGCACCTTTCACCTGGGTCGCGGCGAGTGGGAGACGCTGGTCGCCGCGCTGTTTTTCGGGCTTCAGATCTTGTCGCTCGGCCGGGCCAAGTATCGCGGGAACCGCAGCGGTCCGGTGAGCGTGGTGTTTTTCTTCGTCAACGCGCTGGGAGCCTTGCCACTCGCCCTGGCGACGTTCTCGGGCGAGGCGCTGGGCCAGCTGGTCACGTCGCGTGAGACCTTGATCCTATTCGGGCTGCTCGTGGTGCTGGGCACGCTCTGTCCGTTCCTGCTCATGAATCGCAATCAGCCGCACGTGCCGCCGGCTGAGGCGGGCATCATCTATGGCGCCGAGCCGCTTTTCGGCAGCGGCTTCGCGCTGCTGCTGCCAGTGCTACTCACGCCGCTCGCCGGAATCAGCTACGCGAACGAGCAGCTCACGCCGCGCCTGCTGCTCGGTGGTGCCCTGGTGACACTAGCCAACGTCGTGCTTCAGTTGCGCGGGCCGCGGCAGGGAGCTACTTGACCACTTGACGAGCGCAGAAGCCGTTGATGCAGCTATAGCCCATGGTGGCGCCGCAGCCGTCCGAGGTGCTCTCGCAGGGCCCGTCGCCGGCCCCCTTATTTCGAGCTCGCGCTCAAGTGCGCGGCTTTCAGCAGCAGATAGTTGCGCTCCGGAATGCTGGCCGTGAGCGAGGCGGCCCGCTGATACAGCTCGAGCGCTTGCCGGGTATCGCCCGCCTGCTCGTACAGGTGGGCGCGGACCGCGACCAGGCGGTAGTGGGCCGCCAGGCGCGCATCCTTGTCGAGCGGAGCGAGTAGCTTTAGGCCAGCCTCCGGGCCGTGCACCATGGCTACGGCGATGGCGCGGTTCAACGTGACCATCGGATTGTCGCTCATGCGCTCGAGCAGCCCGTACAGCGCTGCGATCTGGTTCCAGTCGGTGTCCTCGGCCCGCGCCGCCTCGTCGTGGCACGCGGCGACCGCGGCTTGCAGCTGATACGATCCGACCGCGCCGCGCGAGAGCGTCGCGCTGATCAGCTCGACCCCTTCACGGATCTGCTCGCGATCCCAGAGCGCGCGGTCCTGCTCGTCGAGCGGGATCAGCTCGCCGTCCGGCCCCGAGCGCGCGGCGCGACGCGCGTCGGTGAGCAGCAGCAGCGCCAGGAGCCCCGCCACCTCGGGATCATCGGGCAGCAGCTGATGCACCGCGCGTGATAGTCGAATCGCCTCGCTCGAGAGATCCACCCGCTGCAGGCTGCTGCCGGCGCTCGACGCGTAACCTTCGTTGAAGATCAAGTACAGGACGTGCAGCACCGCTTCCAATCGCTCGTCGCGCTCGTGCGCCGTGGGCATGTGGAAGCGCACGCCGGACTTTTTGATCAGCTGCTTGGCGCGACTGATGCGCTGCGCCATGGTCGCCTCCGGTACCATGAAGGCGCTGGCAATCTCGCCCGTCGTCAGGCCACCGACTGCGCGCAGCGTGAGCGCGATGGCCGACGTTCGAGTCAGCGCGGGGTGGCAGCACATGAACAGCAATAGCAAGGTGTCTTCTCGCTCCGGCTCTTGCTCGCTGTCGGCGGCCGGCGCCGCAGGCTCGTCGAATCCGGTTTCGGCCGCGAGCGCGGTCTCGCGGCGCCGCCGGGCCAGCTCACTGCGCAGCTGATCGGTCACGCGCCGAGCCGCGACCTGGATCAGCCAGGCGCGCGGATTGTCCGGCACACCGTCTTTGGGCCACTGCATCGAGGCGACGAGCAGCGCCTCCTGCACCGCGTCCTCGGCGGCCGAGAAGTCGCCGTAGCGCCGAACTACCGCACCGAGCACCTGCGGCGCCAGCTCACGCAGCAGGTGCTCACCCGCTTCCGCCACGGGCTCACACGTCGACGGGAGGCGCGGCACCCACCTCGCGCACCTCGATCGGCATGTTGAGTGCCTTGCCGCCCCGTCCCGGCGCGGCCGAAGCGCGCGCGGCGATCGCGTAAGCCTGCTCGGGCGTCTCGACGTCGACGATCCAGTAACCGGCCAGAAACTCCTTGGCTTCGGCGAACGGGCCGTCGGTCACCTCCGGTGCGCCGCCCTTACCGGCTCGCACGATGCGAGCTTGGTTCGGCGGTGCCAGGCCCTCGCATCCGACCAGCGCGCCTTCCTTACGCAGCTCCTCGTTGAACCGCTTCATGAAACCGATGTGCGCCTTGAAGTCCTCCGGCGACCAATCCGTCACGGCCCAGTCGCCGCCGCTGGGTGCGTTCATCATCAACATGAATTTCATCTCGTCCTTCCTTTCGATGGCGTCCTGATGGGCGCTCACCCATACGTCGGAGCGGCTCGCGCCTTCTCTACATCGCCTGGTCGTCATTTCGTCGAGGTCCCCGGTACGCGACGCGAAACCTCCGAATCAATTGACTATTTAAGGCTCGCGGACAATGGCCAGCGGAGCTCAGCGGCTGCCAGGGCTCGCGCGCCGGCGTCGTGGGCCACTTTTTCGGTGCGCTGCAGCTCGGCTGCCAAGTCCGCCAGCGCCTTGGCGTCCGCGCCACTGACCGACTTGGTAAGCTCACGCGTGGTCTGGGCCAGCACGTATGCGTCGTGTGCCCTGCCGAGCTCCTCCTGCAGCGTCTCACTGAGCTTGGCCAGTCCGACAGCGGCCTCCGGCAGAACCGGCAAGCTGGCTTCGAGCGCATAGCGGTATTGCTTGAGCAGCACCCGCACCCGATGTAGCTCGGTCGGATCGCTGAGCGCCATGCCACGCCGGTGCTGCTCGACCTCCAGCTGCCGCTTCGCGAGCTCGCCATGGAGCGCCGACAGCACCAGTGAGCTCGGCGCCGTCGTCAGCGGCGCGGCGCCCAGCGCCCCCAGCACCAACGCCGTGTCCCGGTCGAAATCGGCGCGCTCGAACGCCTGGAGGCGCTTCTTGGCTTTCCGCGTCGCCGCGCGCCGGCGCTGCTTGAGCTCATCGATGACGAGCTGGGCTTCAGGACGCGTGGCGCGCAGCGGCTCGAGCGCGCGCATCAGCACGTGGGCATCTCGGGCCGGCGCGAGCCGCGAGAGCAGCTTGTGCAAGCGCCGGGCGGTCTTGGGCTCGACATCGCAGCCGATGGCACCAGCGAGCTCGAGCGCTGTGAGCAAGCGCCGGATGGCCACGCGCAGGTCATGGATGGCCTTGGGCTTGAGCAGCCCTTTGGGTGCATCCAAGGCTGCATGCAGCGCCTTGCGCTGCGCCGTGATGGCGGCCGCCATCATCGCCGGCACGCGCATTTCAGCGCTGGGGTTGCCCTGATCGGCCACGGCTCTTTCTAGCACTCAAAATGAGCCGCGCAGCGCCAGGCAGGCACCCGCGCAGCTCGGATCCGCCGCCAGTGCCAGCTCCTGCCCCGTGGTACGCGAGTAATGGAGCAGCACCGGAACCGCGTAGCCAACCCCCAGGCCGAGTGTCAAACCGGTCAGCACATCCGTGGCGTAATGGCGATCCGCAATCAGGCGGCTGGTGCCCGTGAACAGTGCCATCGAGAGCGCCAGACCGCAGGCCGAGGCGTCAGCCACTGGATGACCCCACAGCGGCATGCGCAGGTGGCTGGCGCACACCAGTCCAGCGGAGGTGGCCGCGACCGAAGTGTGACCGCTCAGAAACGATTCGGTGTCATTTCCGCAACTACTTGGATCGGAAGAGGTGCGCTGGCACTCGCTGGCGTCGGGGCGCTGGCGTGCTGCTCCGCGCAAGGCTGCGAAGGTGATGAGCCCGGTGTAGCTGAACGCCTCGGCGCTGAGCAGCGCCAGATTGGCGGCGGCGCGCTTGTCTCCCCGCACCAGCAGCGACACCACGAAGGAGTCGACTAGCAGCGGCAGCACCGGCGCGGCGTAGTAACTCTTGTCGCCGATCGCGCGAACCTCCGTTCGCGTCTCCGCGCTGTCGGCGCGCAGGGCGTTGCGCAACGCCGAGTCGAACAGGACCGGACCTTCCCAGCGCGGTTCGCTCGCCGCGGGCGCGAAGGCCAGCGCAATGGTGCCCAGTCCAGCCGACAACGTCAGCACCGCCTCGCTGGTCGAGAATTGCGGCCAGGTGTCCTTCCAAAGCGAAGCGGACCGCGGCGGGGGCGCCGCTGGCGCGGCCTGCGCATGCGCCGCGCAAGGCTGGGCGCAGAGGATTCCGGCCAAAACCAAGCCTTTCAAGCCGATCATCACGAAACGACACACCATGCTGGCGGAACCGTACATGAAGCGGCGGCGCTTTTGGCGCGCGACTGGCTGTAGCACCGAGATACCCGAGGCGAGCTCCTCCAGCGGTGCCGCCGGCGTAGCGCAAGCGGGCACGGGCGAGCTGCCTGGGCGCCTCCGGCTCGAGCGCTGGCAACCCCGTTTGCGGGCTGACGACGTGGCTGTGCATGGTGCTTCTTAGCCGCCTTAAGCACTTTCGCCCAGTCCTCGCATAGTACGCATTAGCCCGGCCATGCTCCCACCTTGGGAGCATGGTAGGTTCTTCGAGTTGCGCATCTTCAGCCGGCACACGCTCGTCGAGTTCTGGAGGAAGCACCCCAATGCTGAGCAGCCCCTTCGTCTGTGGTTTTCGATGGTCGAACGGGCGGCGTGGTCCAGCCCTGCGCAAGTCCGCGCCGTCTTTGGCTCCGCGACTTCTTGCCGAACAATCGCGTCGTTTTCGATATCAAGGGCAACACCTACAGGCTTGTCGCTCAGGTCAATACGCTCCCCTCTTTCTCGTTTTTATCCGCTTCGTCGGAACGCATGCGGAATACGACCGCATCGATGCCAACAAGGTCTGAGTATGCTTGAACCTATCGTAGATTCCGTCACCCACAAGAAAGCCCTTCGACGGATTGAAAAGCTGTGGGATGCCAAGCCGGGTTCACGTCAGGAGCGTGAGCTCGACGCGCTCGCGACGCTCGTCGACGCTTATGAGCGTCGGGCATTCCCAATTCATGCCCTTACTCCTATTGAGGCAATCACCACACGTTGTGAGCAGATCGGTTGGTCTAGAAAGGACCTTGAGCCGCTGATCGGATCGCGTGCCCGCGTCTCCGAAGTCTTGACTGGTCGGCGGCAGCTGACACTACCTATGATTCGAAGCATCCATCAGGCTCTGGGTATTCCGGCTGAGATCCTGATCTCGGAGCCTCGTCCACATCAGTCGTCACCGCGTGGCCGGCGAAGCAATTCCCAACGCGGCTCTGGCTCCGGTGTGGTGCGCGCCGCCCAACATGGCGTCGCAGCTGACGGGCGAGCTCGCGTGCGCTCGCCCGCTCGCTGAACGCCCCGACGCTGAGCAGCGCCAGATTGGCGGCGGCGCGCCTGTCTCCCCGCACCAGCAGCGACACCACGAAGGAGTCGACTAGCAGCGGCAGCACCGGCGCGGCGTAGTAACTCTTGTCGCCGATTGCGCGAACCTCCAAGGCATGGATTTTCCGGCCTCGGCTGCGCCCTTCATCCTGCGTCGGGTCAGCCTGCTCGGCATCGACAGCAATTGGCGACCGCGCTCCGAGCGCGTGCAGGCCTGGCAGCGCCTGGCCGAGCTCGCGGATCCGCTGCGGTCCGCGGAAGTGGCGCGCGATATCACATTACAGCAAGCGATCCCGCTGGCGAGCGAGCTGATCGCCGGCAAGGTGCGAGGCCGCCTGGTGGTAGACGTCGCGGCGGACCGCTAAGGCCCGTCGAGGTCTGTCGACCAGTCCTCGATCTTTAGGCCTGTCACCCGCGTCATGTGCCTGACGTTCGCTGTCACAAGGATGCTGCCCAGAGCGAGGGCGTGAGCTGCTACCGCCGCATCGAAATCCTCGATCCGTGCCCCTTTGCGTTCAAGTCCAGCCTTGATTCGGCCGAAAGTATCGCTGACCTCATCCGACCAAGGGACCCGGTGTAGCTCCGCCTTCAACAGCTCGAACCGTGATGTCAACTCGTCTCGTCGTTTCGACTTTGGCAGACGCTCGATTCCGTAAGCGATCTCCGCGACTACCGGCTGAGGCATTGAGACATCTACTCGCGCCACGCGTTTTAGGCGCTCGATCACATTTGCCTCGCCCTTCATCAGCGCCGACACTGCGTTCGTGTCCAGCACGTACTTCATAGGCGAACGGGACCCTTCGAGCGGCGATTGCGTCGGATCACCGCGAGCATGCGCTCGGCCGCATCCTCGATGGCGGGCTCTGCTGACCCAAGCCGCGCGAAGAATTCCGGAGTCCAATCCGAGCCCTGCTCTAGTTCCCGCTCGATTGCATGCACGATCAGGCGATTCCGGCTGATCTTCAGGGCCCGCGCCTTGCGATCGACAGCCACCAGTAGGGTTTTCGGGATGTGTACACTGGTCGGCATGTTATATTTGCGAGTATACTCGGTCATAACCACCTCGCAAGCTCCGCGCGGCACACGCCGGCAGGTGTGAGCGGCACCGGCCCAACGGCACCGTGCTGAAAATCGCCGGCATCGGCGCCACCCTGCTAGCCGTCGGCGGCATCCTCCACCTCAGCGGCACCAAGATCCACCCGCGCAAGGTGCGCCCCTGGCGCTTCAAATCCGACCCGCCCGTGGAGCCTGCTGGCCAGCCAGCTTCCCCACGATCCACTGATTCAAGCTCACCCCTTTCCGCTCCGCCTCCCTCACCAGCCGACCATGCAGCGACACCGGCAGCCTCAACCACAAGTTCCCCGAATACGCCGCTGCGCCTCCGAAATCGCCGCACCATTCTTCAGCGCGCTATCGATGAGCAACTGCAGCACCTGGCGGCCCCGCTCCGCCGCCTTCCCCACCGTCGCCCCATGCGTGTTGGCATTCTTCCAAGCCGGAATGGTGACGTCCTTCGCCGCATTCAGCTGACACTACCCATGATTCGAAGCATCCATCAGGCTCTCGGTATTCCGACTGAGATCCTGATCTCGGAGCCTCGTCCGCATCAGTCGTCACCCCGTGGCCGGCGAAGCAAGTCTCAACGCGGCTCTGGCCCTCGTGTGGCGCGCGCTGCCCTACATGGCGTTGCAGCTAACGGGCGAGCTCGCGTGCGCTCGCCCGCTCGCTGAACGCCTCGGCGCTGAGCAGCGCCAGATTGGCGGCGGCGCGCCTGTCTCCCCGCACCCAGCAGCGACACCACGAAGGAGTCGACTAGCAGCGGCAGCACCGGCGCAGCGTAGAACTCTTGTCGCCAATCGCGCGAACCTCCGTTCGCGGGGCCGTTTCTATGGTATCGTGGTTGCGTTCTCCTACAATGTAACTACACTGTAGTGCGTGGCGGATCTTCGGTTCGAATGGGACCAGAACAAGAACCGTGCAAACCGGAAACGCCATGGCGTCTCGTTTGAGGAAGGCCAGACGGTCTTCCTGGACGACAACGCCTTGCTGATCGACGACCCAGACCATTCGGTGGACGAGGTGCGCTTCCTGTTGCTCGGGCTCAGCTCCAGACTTCGCGTTCTCGTCGTGTGTCACTGCGTTCGCAAGGGCGGCAACGTCATTCGAATCATTTCCGTCCGCAAGGCGGACCGGTCGGAACGCTCCCTCTACTCCAAAGGAATCTTCCCATGAGAAAACACTATGACTTCTCGAAGGCACGTCGCAATCCGTACGCCAAACGATTGAAGAAGCAGGTCACCCTCCGTCTTGACCAACCCACACTCAGCTACTTCAAGGACTTGGGCGAACGCGTCGGCATGCCGTACCAGTCTCTCATCAACATGTACCTGCGAGACTGTGCCGAGCACCGAAAGGAGCTCCGCTTGCAGTGGCGCTCGACCGATGCTGCCTAACCCCGATTCGACAATAAGCAGCTCCGCTACGCTGAGCTCCGCTACTGCAGGCTGTTGGTTCCAGCCGATCCTGGGGCTGCGTGGCAAATTCACTGGCAGTGACGCTGCCGATCAGCAGGGCGCCGGTCTCGCCGGATTCTCGTGGTCCTGGCCGCTCTCGCCTCAGGCGGCAGCTGCTAGGCAAGCGAAGAGC